>DATBRP010000290.1:0-3022 GCA_036560245.1 Hyphomicrobium sp. | reverse complement strand
TCGCTCCGGCCATGAAAACCGCAACGCTACCCTAGCGGATCAGGCGCGCCGTTGCGATGGCGCTGAGGCCGCGGCTTTGACGGCAAGTCTCGGCTTTGCCGGCGTTTGTTTGCCGTCCGGCGCTGACGGTTGATGGTCTGGGTGGGAGACGGGCTGAGGCGGCGCGGGCTGCGCCTCGGCTACCCACGCTTTCGGAACGACGTCCGACAGCGGGACGATGCGTCCAAATTTCCAGTACGCCGACATCCGCTTGACGAAAGCCTTCGGCGCCTCGGCAAAAAGCCTTTCAGCTCTGTTTTCGGCAGCGGTACGTAGTCCTTGCTGCCGGCGCTCGCAGAGGCCGACGATCGCGTCCTTTTGTTCGTCCGATAGATCTTTAGCAGAGGCCGTCGCGCCGATCAGCATCGCCAGATCGTGATCGTCTCCGAGGATCTGCGACAGCTCGCGCGCCGCCGCGACCCTGACGGCGAATTTGTCGGGCCAAGCGCGGGCAAGCAGGCTCATTTGCCGCCAGTGCCATTGCACAGCCTTACGGAGTGTGTGGAAGGTTTCGTCGGATGGTTCGCTATAAGCGATCTTGAGGGCCTTGCGGGCTCGACGATAGCTTTTCTCCAGGCCATCTTCGATGGCTGCAAAGCCGCGCTGGCGCAGCCGCATGTGCGCGAATTTCTTGGCTTCGCGCAGCAGCAGCATTCGGGCTTTCGCCGCGCTGTCGGGATCAAGCGATTGCGGCGCTTCTCCAAAGGTCTGTGCGAAATGTGCCTTCAGGGGCGCAAGGGTCAGCGCGCCGTCGACACCCGTTTCCGACGTCAGCTTCGCGACCGTATCGAGCAGCACAGCCTGATCGCGGCGGCCAGCGAGCAACCGCGCCGCCTCACTCAGGGCTTTCGTCCGCTTTTTTGCTTTGTCGTTCCCGAGAGCCGGACCCACCAAGCGAACGAGCGCGCGCATGCGCTTCAGCGCCTTACGGCATTCGTGCACGCCTCCCGGCCGAATTTCAGGCGCGGCAAGCTCCGCGAGTGCCACATCGAGCTGTTCGCGCGCGATACGGCGAAAGCCTTTCTCGACCGGCTCGTCGATCTTGAACCTATAGGGCATATACGAGGGTGTCTCGAAACCTGGGTCGAATGGGCGGAAATGAGTCAAGCCGAACCCTGCGTGGCTGTCAAATCCGACGGCGGGCCGAATGATTAACGCCCGGTGCCGCCTTCCGCCCAGCGCAGCCAAAGGCCGATGCGGGCCTCGGGATCGGGAGCTGTCACAAAATCGGTTATGACGGCCAAGCTATCTGCCCCGGCCGCTGTGACGTCGGGGGCTCGGTCGGGCGTCAGGCCGCCGATGGCAACGAGCGGAATCCCGCCTATTTTGGATCGCCATTGCCTAATCCGCTCAAGGCCTTGCGGCGCCCAGGGCATGGCCTTCAGCTTGGTTTCGTAGATCGGGCCGAGCGCCACATAATCCGGTTTCGCCGCGAGTGCGGTTTCAAGCTCGGCATCGTCGTGGGTCGAAATGCCAAACCGGACACCCGCAGCCCTGATCGCCGCGAGGTCGGCATGCGTTAGGTCGTCCTGGCCGAGGTGCACGAAATCGGCGCCGGTTTCGAGCGCGACGTCCCAATAATCGTTCAGGATCAATTGGCAATCGTGTGCGCGGGTAATGTCGAGCGCTCGCCGCGTCTGCTCGACGATGCCGGCGCGCGCGCCATCCTTGATCCTCAGCTGCACCAGCTTGACGCCGAGCGGCACGATGCGCGCAAGCCAGTCAACGTCGGGGACGATCGGATAGAAGCGGGCGAGCTTGACCGGCATAAGACCTAAGCTCTGCTCAATCGATATCGAAGAATGGTGTGCCGGCGACGGGCGTCGATGGTACCGCCATATCGCGCGGCGGCATTAACCCCGCTTCGAATCCGAGCCGCCCGGCCTTGATCGCCGACGCAAAGGCTTCCGCCATTCGGACCGGATCGGCAGCCTTTGAGACGGCGGTATTAAGAAGCACGGCGTCATAGCCGAGTTCCATCGCCAGTGCCGCATGCGAGGGAGCGCCGATGCCAGCGTCGATGATGAGCTTTACCTCGGGAAAATAGGCGCGAAGGCTGGTCAGCGCGGCGGTGTTGGCTAGGCCGCGGCCGCTGCCGATCGGCGCCGCCCACGGCATGATGATTTCGCAACCAACGCGCTGGAGGCGTTCGGCGACCGACAGATCTTCAGTTGTATAGGGAAAGACCTTGAAGCCGTCGCCAGCGAGCGCGCTTGCGGCCTCGACGAGACCGAACACGTCGGGTTGCAACGTGTCGTCGTTGCCGATGACTTCGAGCTTGATCCAATCCGTCGCGAAAAGTTCGCGCGCCATCTGCGCCGTCGTGATGGCCTCGCGCGCCGTGCGGCAACCGGCCGTGTTCGGCAGCACGCGGACGCCGAAGCTTTTGATGATCTCGAGAAACCTTTCGCCGACTTTGCCGCCCGCCGCCTCACGGCGCAGCGATACCGTCACGATTTCTGCGCCGGACGCCTTGACGGCGTTTGCCAGGATCGCGGGAGAGGGATAGCCGGCGGTGCCGAGCAGCAGCCGCGACGCGACCGTTTCGCCGTAAAGCGAAAGCGTTTGCTCCTTGTGCAGACTTTGATCGCGAACGTTCATTGCTGTGTTGGTGCTCGTTCAACCGCCCTGGCGCGCGGAGACGATCTCGACACGATCGCCAGCTTCAAGTTCAGTCGTAGCACGCCTGGGCTCGGCCACGAAATGACCGTTGAGCGCAGTCGCGACCTTCACGTCGGAAAACGCGTGCTCGTTGAGAAGCTCGGCGAGCGTTCGAGCGGCTGTCGCCGACTTTCGGCCGTTGACGATCACTTCAATTCTCTTCATCGGATCAAGCATCGGAGCGCTCTGGAAGTAGGCATTTGGACGGCATTTACCAGGGTATTTGGCGATTTTTTACTGCAATCATCGCGAATGGGTCAAAAGTACCCCCAATCCGCCGTATTGGCCAAGTTCCACTTTCAGGTCTGCGCATCGAGGGGTC
>DATBRP010000289.1:0-11920 GCA_036560245.1 Hyphomicrobium sp. | reverse complement strand
CCGAGCAGCTCGATACCTGCTTCCCAGCTGTCGGTGATGAAGTATTCGTGCCGTGCCTTGCGGTTTTCGGCGACCAGCGTGCTGCCGTCGTCGCGTTTGGCGGACATAACTCAACAGTCTCCGGCGGTAATTATTCGGCCGCCTTGGCGCTCACGAGGTCGAGCTGACGGAGCACCTGATCGACGGCTTTGCGCGCGCCTTCTGAAAGCGGCACCATCGGCAAGCGCATATCGGCCGTGCAAAAGCCCAGTCGCGATACCGCATATTTTGCCGGTGCCGGATTGCTTTCAACGAAGAGAACTTCGTGCAACGGCATAAGACGGTCCTGCAGCGCCAGGGCTTTCTTGAAATCTCCGGCGAGGCACGCGTTCTGGAATTCGGCGCAAAGACGCGGCGCGACGTTCGAGGCGACAGAGATGCAGCCCGAACCGCCGTGCGCCATGAACCCAAGCGCCGTCGCATCCTCGCCCGACAACTGGCAAAAGTCGGCGCCGAGCGCGGCGCGCGTTTGTGAAGGGCGCGCGAGGTTCGCCGTCGCGTCTTTCACGCCAACGACATTCTTCAGCTCATAACAGCGCGCCATCGTCTGCACCGACATGTCGATGACCGACCGACCCGGAATGTTGTAAATGACGATCGGAATGCCGATCGCGTCGTTGACGGCTTTGAAGTGCTGGTAGAGGCCTTCCTGAGACGGCTTATTGTAATATGGCGTGACGATGAGCACGGCGTCGGCGCCGATCTTCTCGGCGTATTTCGACAGCTCGACAGCTTCGTCGGTCGAATTGGAGCCAGTGCCTGCGATGACGGGCACGCGCTTTTTCGCAGCGATGACGCAGAGTTCGATGACGCGTTTGTGTTCATCGAAGTCGAGCGTCGGGCTCTCGCCGGTCGTTCCCACCGGCACGAGGCCGTTCGTTCCCTCCGCGATTTGCCATTCAATGAAGCGCGTGAAGGCCGCTTCATCGACCTTGCCATTTCTGAATGGCGTAATGAGCGCCGTAATCGAACCTTTAAACATGCGTCCGCCTTGGTTTGGAAAGCCCGGAAGAGGATTCGTCCGGCAGGGCCGAAGGTCCCGGTTGTAGACCTCAACTGATGAAACTTGTCCTAAAGCCTTGAGGGCCCGGGCCACGGTCTTGCCGCACGGACGTGCCACCTCGTCCGGCCTGAAACGCTTGCGTCGACGGCCGTGCCACCGCTTAATGCGGAGAAACGATTGCCAGCGACGCAAACGCGGCGACATTAGGCGCTCGCCAAGCCCGCCGCAAGATCGCAGTGACGCGTCTTATCGAATGAGAAACGATGTCCCTAAGTCCCCGAGCGATAACACCAAATCTCTTTCGTTTATGCCTTCTTTATAGCCTGACGGTGGGTTGTTTTACCGCTGGCTTGGCTATGGCCAGCTCGCCGTCGCGCGCCGACCCGTCCATCAATGAGATCCCGGCGCCACAGCTTCGTCCGGCCGAAAAGAAGCAGCTCGAAAAGCTCGATGCCGCGCTTTCCCCTCTTCTCTCGGCGACGCCATCGCCGGACGACGTCAAACATCTGAATGAAGCGGTCAGCGCCGTGCGCAAGAATGATGCCGGCCGTTTCAATGCCGCCAAAGGCGAAATTTCCGATCCCGTTGGGCGCAAGCTCGCCGATTGGATACGTTTACGCGCCGGTATGGGCGAAGCCGCCGAATACAAATCATTCCTCGACGACAACCCACTTTGGCCAGACCGCGCCATGATGAACAGGCGCTTGGAAGAAGTGCTGTTTACGCAAGGCGGTAATTCTAAAACGATCAAAAGCTATTTCTCGAACGCGAAGCCTCAGACTGGAATCGGCTACGCCGCACTGGCGTCGGCGTATCTCGCTGAAGGCAACACTGAAGAAGCACGTAAGCTCGCGGCGACGGCTTGGCGGGAAATGACGATCCCGGCCACACTCGAAAAGGGCTTTCTCACGCGCTTCGGTAAGCTCCTAACGCCCGCCGATCACAAGTGGCGCTTCGATCGCATGGTGACCGACGATGTTCGTTATGCGGGGAATCGTACCGATCGTGCCGCGGCTGCGCGCCGTCTCATTCCGCTCCTGCCGGAGTCAAAACAGAAGGAAGCTACTGCCCGCCTGGCCGTTTTCAACAGAGCCGCCAACGCGAGTGCATTAATGGACGCTCTCTCCCATCAGAGCGAAAACGATACCGGGCTTGCCTTCCACCGCGCCCAGCTCTTGCGCAAGGCCGGCAAGATCGAGGAAGCGTCGCAGATCATCCTTGCGATACCGCCGGACCCAAAGAAGATTGCCGTCCTCGATGAATGGTGGGCGGAACGCCGCGAACTCGCTTATGGGGCATTGAAGCTCGGCAAGATGAAACTCGCCTATCAACTTGTGAAGGACGCAGGCCCGCTGACGGTGAACCCGCTCAAAGAGCAGACGTTCATGGCCGGGTGGATCGCACTTCGCTACTTGAAAAACGTCAACGCAGCGGAAAAACATTTCAAGGATATGGCCGCTGCCGCCGACGGTCCGCTCAGTCGCGCCAAAGCCGCTTATTGGCTTGGCCGCGTCGCCGAGGCACGCGGCGATAAAGCTGCCGCTGCCAGGCACTATCGGGCGGCGGCGGAAGAGCCAGACACGTTCCACGGTCTCCTAGCGATGCAGATGTTGCATCCGGGCCGTACCTCGCTCGAGATCAAACCGCCGGCATATCCGACAGCCGAGCAGCTTCGGCATTTCATGTCGCTTGATGCCGCGAAAGCCTTGGTTCTGGCGGCCAAGGCCAAACTATCGCGAGCCTACACGCGGAGTTTCCTTGTCGCCCTGCAAGCCGATCTACCGAGCGAGGCAGAAGCCGGTATCGTGGCGCACATGGCCGAAACGCTCGGCGATCCGCAAATGTCGCTTCGACTCGCGAAATCTGCCGTCGCGAAAGGTCAAAACTTACTGATGTACGCTTACCCCGTCCGGCCGTTCCCGGCCTATAAGCCGTTGCGCAAACCACCCGAACTGGCCTTCCTGCTCGGGATCGCGCGTCAGGAAACCGAGTTCGAGCCGCAAACCGTTTCCGGCGCCGGTGCCAAAGGTCTTTTGCAGGTCATGACGGGAACGGCGCGTCACGTCTGCCACGACTATAAGATCAAGTGTCCGATTTCCCATTTGCTCTCCGACACTCGGTTCAACGTGACGATCGCTTCGGCTTATATCGGCGACCGCCTGGATGATTTCGGCGACTCCTACGTGCTGGGCCTTGGCGGTTACAACGCCGGGCCTGGGCGGGCCCGTCAATGGATCCGAGAAAATGGTGATCCCCGCGATCCGAACGTCGATACGATCGATTGGATCGAACGCATTCCGATCAGAGAGACCCGCGAATATGTCACGAAAGTACTCTCCAACATTCAGATATATCGTGCACGTCTCGGCGACACGAAAAACGCCCTGCGCTTACAGCAGGATCTTGTTCGGGCACGCGGCGACTTCAAGACTTTGGGCGGTAGTGACACGCGCGCGGGCACGGCCGACGGCACCGACGGCTGAGGAGCCGGCGTGATACAGGACACAGAGCAAGCTCATGACGACAGCGGCAGAGCAAGGATTCGAGGAGATCTATTTCACATGCCGCGATGGGTTGCGCCTCTATGGCCGGCACTATCGTGCTGTAGCTCCAAGCGGCGCCCGGCCGGTTCTCTGTCTTGCCGGACTGACACGCAATAGTCGCGATTTCCATACGATCGCGCTCGCTTTGAGCCGGAACGGCACGCCCTCGCGCGACGTATTCACGCTCGATACCCGAGGCCGAGGCCTCTCGGAAGCTGACGGTGATTGGAAAAATTACGCCGTTCCGATCGAGATGCAGGACGTCATCGACTACATGATGATGCTCGGTCTTCGCGAAGCCGGCGTTATCGGCACCTCACGCGGCGGCCTCATCACAATGGTGCTTGCTGCCGTGCAGCCGTCGCTGATCGGGGCGGTCGTTCTGAACGACATCGGTCCAGTGATCGAAATGGACGGATTGGCGCGGATCGCAGGTTACGTCGGTCGCGTTCCCGTCCCGAACAGCTGGTCCGATGCGGCCCGCATTGTCCGTGACCTGACCCGGCGCGACTTTCCCAACTTGACGAATGAAGACGCCGAGGCGATGACACACCAGCTTTTCAATGAACGGAACGGCAAGCCGACGAGCGGCTACGATCCGAAACTTGCGAAGTGCCTTTCGGTTCTCGACGGGCCGATGCCGGCATTATGGCCTCAGTTCGAAGCGCTGAAGCGCCTGCCTCTGCTCGTCGTGCGCGGCGCCAACTCGGACCTCCTGTCGGAGAAGACGGTCGAGGAAATGCGACGGCGGCACCCGCGTATGACGTCCTTCACAGTGCCCGCCGAAGGCCACGCACCGTTGCTGCGCGACGCTCCGGCCATTTCGGCCATCGCTTCGTTCTTTGCCAAGACCGATGTAGCGAACGACGGGATGCGCTTCGGTGCTCTGGCGCGCAACGACTTCGGTCACGTCTCTCGGCTTGTGTCGACCTCCCCGCGGTCGACGCGGCGCGAAAATTCCGTGTAGCCGCCGCTCGACAGGATACGTGCCTGCTCAACCCAGCTCTCGCGTTCGATACGTCCCTTGAACTCGAGCAACTGGCTGACGCGATCGGTATCGCCGCTCGTCCAATTGGCTATCTGATCATAGCGCGAGATGCCGATAGCCTTGAGGCGTTTCTCGATCAGCACGCCTATGCCGCGAATGCGTTTCAGGTCGTCATCCGGACCTTGGCTCGACGCCGGCATCGGCCTGGGCGGTTCTACCTCGGTTCGCGGCGCAGCTGATGCCAATGCGGCCCCCTTTTCCTTGATCGCATCGGACAGCCTCGCAGGAATCGATATTTTTGGATCAACGCGCGACAACGGCGAGATCGGCTCTATGGGTTTCAGCCCGCGCGTTACGCTGGCGGACGCCGCAGCAATCGCCGCGGCCGCGGCGGAGGCCATTTCGGCGACGGATCGACCGTGGCTGGCGGCCGCGACGCCCGATAGCTGACTCGGTGTCGATGCCGGCGCGGCGGGCTTAATTTGCGGTACGGACGTCGCCGATTCTTTAGACGGCTCATTTGCGGGCGTCGATTTCGGCTGATCTTTCGGCGGCGACGTGACGGCTGCCTGCACCGCCTTGGTTGCCGTTTCGCTGATCGCAGATTTCTCGACAGGCGTTGCTGCCTTTTGCGCGGCCAAGCGGTTTCGCGAATAATAGGTTTCGCCGCCTTTCGCCAGAATTTGCGCCTGCTCGACCCATTGTTCCCTGTCGATCCGGCCCGGAATGCCGAGCGTCTGGCTGATGCGCTTTACGTCCGCTGCGGTCCAGGCGGCCATGTGCTCGAAATCGTCGACGCCTTCCGCTTTCAACCGCTGTTCGATATCGGCGTCGATGGCGCGAATGCGCTGGAAGTCGTCACCGCCCTCGACCGGCGCTCGCGCTGGCTGCGGTTTAGCAGCTGGCGGTGGCGGAGCCGCGGATTTCTCGACTGATTTTTCTACCGGTTTGGCTGTTTCTACTGGTTTGTCCGCAGGTTTCGTCTCTGGTTTCGTTTCCGATTTTTCGGGCGGCTTCTCGTCGACGGGTACCTTGGCTTTGGGTGGAGGTGTATCCTCAGCTTTAGACTTAGCGGGCTCAGGCGTTCGCGTCGTCGCCGCAACGGATGCTGCAGCCGCGGCTTTGGCCACCGCGACAGCCGCAGCGGCTGCCGCCGTCGTCGCATCGACAAGGCTCAAACGTTTGGCCGGTTGAGGCGGCGTTGTCGCGACCGCAGCGGGTGGATCGGGCTGCACCTCGACCTTTGGCGGTGCCGGCGGCATCACTTTTACCGGAGGCGGCTCCGGCAATTTCTGCGCCGGGGGCACCGGTTCAATTACAGGTTCAGGTTCAGGCTGAGGGCCGTAGGTACCGGGGCGGTATGCTCCCGTTACAGGCTTCAAAATAACGGGCCGGATCTCAGCAATAGCTTTTCTCGGAATGCCTTCGTTCGGGTCAGGCCCCATGAGGGCGCGCTCGAAACGCGACGGGTCGATTAGCTTCGGCGCCGGCCGTGGCTCGGGCCGACGCAGCACATCAATTCTCGGCTGCACGGGATCGATCGATCTGGGCGCGACGGGCGGCGGGACGAGGCGCGTTCTGACGGATGGCGGAGGAATCGCGATGACCGGCGGCCGAATAGAAGCCTCGACGGCGATCGGAGCCACCGCGTGGACGGGCGCTTCCCGGCGCGAACCGAGGACGGCCCGCTTCACTGTGCATGCCAGAAACGCGCCGAGAAAATAAGACGCGAGCAGCAGCGCAAACGTTTGCAGAAGCAGAAACGTCATATCCGAGCCAACTCCTGCGCGTAACTGAGCAGGACGCTGAACGTTACGTCGAAGCTCCTACTCACGGCCTCTCCTCGCGACAAGAGATCCATCCTGTGACGAGCCCCAGCGCAAACGCGAGCGCGACCCACCAGATCAGCTTCAAGAACAAGTAGTCCATTGACCAGCTCCCCTAACGCGAGATGCGCTCCTCAATTGACCTTGACGTTGAATTCAATGCGTCGATTTTTGGCCCGGCCCTCGGCAGTCGAATTGTCAGCGATGGGACGGGTGGCGCCGTAGCCGATGGTGGTAAGCCGTTTGCTGTCGACGCCGTTCTGGGCAAGAAAATCGGCGACCGCGCGGGCGCGGCGGTCGGAAAGCCGCTGATTACGCTCATCGGTTCCTTCGGCATCTGTATGACCTTCGATCTCGATGCTAAATGCCGGACATTCGTTCGCAACCTCGGCAAGATTTTTCAATGTCTGCGTACTGTCCGGCGTCAAATCGGCCTTGGCGCGCTCGAAATTGATGACACCTTTGGACGAGGTTTGACGCATCAGCATTTGACAGCTGTCGGCGGCCTTTTCGTTGGGCGTCATCGCCGTGATCGCATCTCTCGACTTGAATCCCGGAGGCAAGTCGGTCGAGAGAACGCTGCGAATGTCGTCCGCAACTTTATCGCTTTCTGCCGCGCCCTCGATCATCACATCCTTTGCCGAAATCGCCACGTCGCCGCGCTTCAAGCGCGCGAGCTGCTGGAGCGAAACGCGCGTCGCGGACAACCAAGGTTCCGGCGCCGCGCCGACGATCTTCATGTTGTCGGCTATGCTCGCGCCCGCGAAAATTTGCTGTGCGATTTCGATGAGGCGCAGCCGAGAGGGATCATCGGGGGCGTCGCCGTCAAGAGCAACCATGCCATTCGCTCCAAGCGTCGCTTTCCAGGAAAGATCGGTCTTCATCTTTCCCGTGAACGCGATGTCGGTCGTTGCTTCGCACGTTTGTCCGGCCGCGGCCTTGACGTCTCCCGGCACTGATTTCGACGCCGCATAGTCGTCCGTCTCACCCGAAACTTCGAGCTTGTGATTGGACAAAAGCGACTTGCCCTTCGTGAGACGCGGCAAGGATGCGAGACCGGCAACGACACATTGCTGCCAACCCTCGGGCGCGCCGGGCGCAACTTGCGTCTTGTCATTGACGGGGCGGCCGGGGAATCGCGCCTTGACGGCATCAACGAGGGCTGCCCTGGCTGCTTCGCTTGGAATCATACCGATAACGTCGACCGACGGACCGTTATTGACGATGCCCATGACGTAGCCCGAGCCCGCAGGAATGAGGTTCGGCTTCGGGTAGTGGATACGATCGATGATCTTGAAGTTCTGCGGCACGTCGAGCTTGAGCGTTCTTCTAACAGCGGAAGCTACCTGCTCGTCCGCGGCTTCTCCCGAAAACGTCAGGTCCTTGTCGCTGAATGCCGCCTCTCCCGACCTGAGCTGAGCCAACTGCTCGAGCGCGATGGAAATGGCCTTGCCCCATCCTTGGGGGGCACCTTCCGCCACATCCGTGTGGTCTGAAAAGGAGGACTTGGCGAATAACGTCTTGGCTCGCGCGACGAGCTGGGCCCGGGCATCGTCAGAGGGCGCGTAGCCCGAGATTGCGACGCCGTCGCCGCCCTTTTTAGCGACCCAAACGTAAGGCCGCGCAACCGGCGGCGTGATTTCCTCATGCGCAAGATTGACACCCGAGGGGCGGCGCTTTTCGAGTGCGGTCCGCACGTTCCGATAAGCCTGTGAGGTTGGCGCTTCGCCGCGTATCGACAAATCGAGGGTCGCAAGTTCGACTTCGCCGCTCTTCAAAGCGGAAAGCGTTTTCAGGCTGAATTGGGCAGCGTCTAGCCACGCATCGCGGTCGATCGCGCCGCGTGCGAGCCGCATGTCGTCGGCGACTGCAGCGGAAGGAAACGCGGCTTTAGCCGCGTCGAGGAGCGATCTTCGCGCTCGCTCGGACGGCACGTCTCCCGCGAGCCGGATACGTCCAGCCCTCTCCGACGTCGCCGACCAATGATAGTTGGCGACGCGCTCGATGAGTTCCGATCGGTTGTGCGCGACCCGGACGCCCCAAATGTTACGCGCGTAGGCCGTCGCCAGTACGGGCCCGCGCTCCTCCGGCGCCTTGCCCGTAAGAACGACGTCACGACCGCTGACATGCGGCGTGGCCCAGGCAAGACCGGCGCGCTTCAGCGCCTCGGCGGTGCGCCGCGCCAAGTCGTTCTCGATGTCCTCATGCTGGAGCTGAACGGCAATCCAACTCAACATCGCGATCGGGACGAGACCCAACAGCCAATAGGACGGATTGCAGCGCATTCGCACGCGACTCCGAAACAAAACGTTACGCGGAGCCGCAGCGGCGCGATCAACGCCCAGCAACGAAGGGAGCGATGCGCTACCGCCCGCCCCCCGTGGCTAGATGTCGATCCGAGCGGACCCCCGGCGTCGACTATAGCCAAGTGCCGGAGCCATTCCAAGCTGAGTGGCGGCGTTCCAGCTCTTAACTAACATTCTGGAAACAGTGGATATTCTTGACCCCGTTCAGTGTAGGCGGAGACCGCAATCGAGGTCTCGCGGAGGCCCTTATGCTGGCCGGTGTTCGCGGCAAGCGCATGGCAACCCTACAGATTGCCGGGACACTTCAGCTGCGGGGCGGAGCAGCGACCGAAAGAATGACGGCACTCAATCCGGCGATGCGAAGCGCCGTTGCGAATTGGTCGGTTATCGCGGCCGCGTCACCATCTTGCAACACACCCGTGCTGAGCCGCACCACGCGCTTGCCGGCCGCCGCTGCGGCGACGATCTCATCTATCGCAGTCGTAGGCGAAGCTGCAGCGACGCGAGATCTGTGGGCCTCGCGACGGGCAAAGCCGAGCGTCGCCGGCGGCACGCTTTCGTCGAAGACAATAAGATCGGCGCTGCGAAGCGCCCTCACCGCCCCTAGCGTCAATGTTTCGGCGCTCTCTCCGACAACGATGATCGTGACGGGCGGCTGGATGTTTTGAGATTGCACCGTTCCGGCACGTATGAGGTCTTCGAGGTCGGCATCGGTCGGTATTCGTTCTGCCTCGCGCATCGCCAGATCGGCGAAGCGATCCCAAAACCGGCGCTTGTCGGCAGGTGTAGCGCCGAGGCGGTCGCCATGCTGCCGCCAAGACTTCGCCGCCACGGCCCAGCGTTTAAAACTCTCCGGCAGCAAACTCTCAATGAGCGATCGGATGGCCTGACCAAATACGGGAGCGCCTCCATCTGTCGAGATGGCGACGACCAGCGGCGAGCGGTTGACGATGGCGCCGAATTGAAAATCGCAGAATGCAGGGCGGTCAATGACGTTGACCGGCACGCCCGCTACACGCAAAGCCGACGCGAATGCCGCCGCCTCGCGATCGTCCGAAAAGGCGCCGATGGCGATAGCAACTCCCGTCACATTTGCGGATTGCCACGATTGCTGCTTGAGCGTCACAGTACCGTCGGGCGGCGCGCCCGCGAGTTGCAGAAACCCATCGGCAAAGACGTCGGCGTAAACTTCGACTTGAGCACCAGCCGCTGCCAAAAGCTCGGCTTTCCAAAGTGCCGGTTCGCTGCCGCCGGCAACGATCGCGCGCTTGCCGCCAAGCTTGAAAAAAACCGGCAACGTCGCAAGCGCCTGCATCCGAGCCGGCCGTGCCGTTGCGTTGTTGCGTTGCGTTTCGCCTGCGCTGGTTGTCGACATTGATCTGACTTCAGCACTCTCGATTAAATTGCCGCCCCACCGAGGAGCGAACGCATCACCACTTTTACCGGCCAGCGTTGAGCGTAGCTACGTCAAACACTTATACGTAGCAAAGGCTCCCCGATTGATGGTTGACGAAACCAGCGCGGCAGCCACATCCCAGCCGCAATCAATATGTTATATTATTTAATTCCTATTCATAGAGAATAGGGGGATCGGGTTATGAAATCTGCTTCATCGGCGCTCATGGGCGCCATTCTGCTGGGCTGTCAGGGAGCGGCCGCCGGCGCTTTATCTGTTGATGCCGTTCGTCCGACCGCCGCCGGACTGAATCAGGCTATCGGCGAGCCGAGCACGCCAATTTCACGAACGATCCAGTCGGTGACCGACGCTTCAAAGATTCCCATCCGTCACGTCCACGACAGCAACTGCGGATGCAACGCTTGCCGCTCTAGCGCGACATCGTCGTAGTGGTCCTTGACCGCTGCGTGCTTGTTATCTCGGCGCGACTTTCAGTTCTTCGATCAACTGGCGTGTTTCCTCTGCTCTCGGTTTCGACAGGGGCGCGAGGATGCGGTAAGCGACCGGTATCAAGAACAGCGTGAAGAGCGTCGCGAAACCAAGACCTCCGATGATCACCCAACCGAGGGCCAAACGCGATTCCGCTCCAGCACCGTGCGCAAAAATCAGCGGCAACGCTCCGAGAACGGCTGCGCAAATCGTCATCATAACTGGCCGCAAACGCGTGCGCGCGGCTTCCCTTATAGATTCGTCGACGGTCGCGCCTGCGTCGCGGCGGATATTGGCGAATTCGACGATCAGAATGCCGTTCTTGGCCATGACGCCGACCACCAGAACGAGACCGATCTGGCTGTAGACGTTGAGCGTGCCGCCCGTCAGCTTGATCGCGAGTGCCGCCGCGGCCAGGCCAAACGGGACCGTAAAGAGAATTACGAGAGCGCTCGTAATGCTTTCGAACTGCGCAGCGAGCACGAGGAAGACGATAAAAAACGCGATGCCGAAGACGAACGTCGTATTCTGCGTCGTCTCGGCGAGCGTCTTGGCTTCCCCGAGCAAAGTAATAGACATGCCAGGCGGCAATACCGTCGACGCAACCGATTGCATTTCTTTAACGGCATCGCCCAGAACGACGCCGTCGTTGAGGTTTGCGGTTATGCCAACAGAACGCTGACGATCTTCGCGGCCGAGCGTCGGCGCGATTGCAACTTCCTTGATCGTGACGAGCGAGGAGAGCGTGACGAATGAACCGTCGGCAGTTTTTACGAACAGATTCTGCAAGTCGGCGGGATCATTGATCGGGCGTCCGCCAGCTTTCACCTGTATCTCGACGATGTCATCGTCGATGAAGAGGTCTGCCGCCTTCTGGTAGTCGATCATCGCATTGATCAGGCTCGTGATCGTTGCAATCGGCACGCCAAGTTTCGTCGCGGCCTCGCGATTTATACGAACTGAGAGCTGCGGCTGCGTCGTGTCATAGTCGGTACGCACGCTTCTAAAATCTGGAAGCGCCTGCATCTTGTTGATGAGCTTGACGGCCGTGTCCGACAGCTGATCGTAGTTCGGCCCAACAATCGCGAAGCGAAGACCCTGACCACCGCCGCGAATGTTCAGACTATTCGCCGTTTGCAGCTGAATTTGCAGACCTGCGACATCGGCCAGTTTCTTCTGCAGCTCGGCCTGGATTTGCTGCTGGGTGCGCGTGCGATCGGACCAATTGGCTAGCGACGCGACAATCATCGCGCGGTTGACGCCGCCATTGCCGATCGAGCTCAACACATTGGTGACCTCGCCGCTTTTCTTGTAGGTCGCGAGGACGTCC
>DATBRP010000288.1:0-42767 GCA_036560245.1 Hyphomicrobium sp. | reverse complement strand
GGCGGACATTTCCGAACGCGGTCAGGCACTCGCTCACGAAATCACGACTATCGAGGCGCAGGCAGTTGCTGCCGAGGAAGCGGTCAAGACAACGCAGGTCGAGGCGAGAGCCCGGCGCGATGAAGCGCAGCGCGTGCGTCTCGCGGCCAACGCCTTTTCGACCGAACGCGAGACCATCGCCAAGCTGCTCGCCGCCACGGACGACGGCGCTTATCCGCCAGCCGTCGACCAAATTCGCGTTTCGCCCGGCTACGAAACCGCGCTCGGCGCCGCATTGGGAGACGATCTCGAAGCGTCGCTCTCAACGGAAGCGAGCGTGCACTGGCGTCACCTCGACGTTCCGGCCGAGGACCACGCTTTGCCAGCCGATGCCGAGCCGCTTGTCATGCACGTTGAGGCGCCACAGGAGTTGACGCGGCGGCTGCGCCAGATCGGCGTCGTGACGCGATCTGCCGGTCCGCGCCTGCAGCCGCATTTGAAGCCGGGTCAGCGGCTCGTGTCGCCCGAAGGCGATCTTTGGCGATGGGACGGCTTCGTCGCTGCCGCCGGTGGCGTAACACCCGCGGCGCAACGCTTGGCGCACAAGAACCGCCTACTCGAACTTGATCGCCGGGCTCAGGCCGTCCTGAACGAAGCAAAAGACACGATCGACGCTGAGCGAGCCGCCGCCGATGCCGCTCAAAAGGCTGAAGTGGAAGAACGGCGTTTGCGTCAGCTCTGGCGTGAGCGGCAGAACGAACTCGCGCAAGTTCGTCAGCAGTTAACGGCGCTTGAAAAACTGCAGCGCGAAAGCGAAACGCGCCTTGCCGCCGTCATGGCTCAGAGATCGCGTGCCGATGAGGATCTGACCAACGCTCAGGCGCGCCATGTCGAGATCGAGGCGCACATCGTCACGATGAGCGAAGGCGAAGATCTGGAACCGCAGCTCAAGGTCACGCAGGCGGAGGCTGAACAGGCAAGACGCGAGGTTGCCGAGGCGCGCGTCCGGGTCGGCAGCATCGAGCGCGACCGCCAGATCCGCACCGAACGCATCCGTCATGTGAATGCCGATATCGCCCGGTGGCAAGGACGCCAGCAAAGCGCCGAACAGCAAATCGAAGCGCTCGAAGCGCGGCTCGCGGAAACGCGCGGCGAGATGGAAGCCAACGCTGATCTGCCGGATCGCATCGCGGCCCAGCGCGAAGCTCTGCTGTCCGCACTGTCGCGCGCCGACGACGAGCGGCGGACCGCCGCCGACGCCCTCGCGACGGCGGAGACGGCAATTCGCACCGCGACCGAAGCGCTCAGAACCATCCAATCGGAAGTATCAGCTGCACGCGAAGCCAATGCCCGGATCGAGACGCGTCTGGAAAATGCGCGTCAGCGTCGCCAGGAAGCGGCGCGGCATATCCGCGAGACTTTTGAAGTCGCACCCGAAGATTGCCTGGCGATCGCAGCCGTCTCCGAATTCGCAACCATTCCGCAGCTTGCCGACGTCGAAAGGCAGCTGACGCGGCTCAAAGCCGACCGCGAACGGCTTGGCGGCGTCAACCTGCAAGCGGACGAGGACCTCGTCGAAGTCTCGAAACAGCTCGAAGGCTTGGTTGCTGAGCGAACCGATCTTGAACAGGGCATCGCCAAGTTACGTGGTGCCATTCAGCAGCTCAATCGTGAGGGCAAAGCGCGGTTGGATGAAGCGTTCGCGACCGTCAACGCTCACTTCGAGCGTCTGTTCACGCATCTCTTCGGCGGCGGCGAGGCGCGTCTCGAGATGATCGAAAGTCCGGAAGATCCGCTCGAAGGTGGTCTCGAAATCATTGCGAAGCCGCCGGGCAAGAAGCCTGCGACGCTATCGTTGCTCTCAGGCGGCGAGCAGACGCTGACGGCTCTCTCGCTGATCTTTGCCGTGTTCCTGACGAACCCGTCGCCGATCTGTGTGCTGGACGAGGTCGACGCGCCGCTCGATGACGCAAATGTCGACCGCTTCTGCAGGCTGATGGAGCAAATGGCGAGCGAAACAGCGACGCGGTTCCTGGCGATTACGCATCACCCGATGACGATGGCGCGTATGAACCGGCTGTTTGGCGTCACAATGGCCGAAAAAGGCGTGTCTCAGCTCGTGTCGGTCGACCTGCAAACGGCACAAAGCTTCCGCGAAGCAGGCTGATTTGGCCCTTCAGCCGTCAATTCCCGCTTGCTGGCGAAGGAACCCGATTTGCAGAGGGCGCGTTCTCCTCCCTTAAAGGAATGGAGGCGTCCGTGGCCAGACAGCATTATTCGCCGACAAAGGGCGAGGTTCTCGAACCGACGGAAGCGCGGCAGGCGAGCCCGCGTAAGATGAACCTGCGCGTCCTGATTTTCTCGACCGCGTTGATTGCGGTCATTTTTGCCGGGTTTATATTCGCATTTTCGCATAAGACACCGCCCCAGATGGACGGGACGACGCAGAACAGCGAGCAAAGCCGCCCAGCAACTATCCCCACGGCACCCGGGCCCTCGAACCCAGACACCGCCAAATAGGCTGGCGCGAACCGAAAGCCGCAACCACGACGCAGTTCCGTGTGCTGACCGGTGTTAAGAACCGGCCAGTCGCGGTGGCTGCGCCGTTTCGCCGTACCCACGCGGCAGGCTGGTTGTGCCCAATTCCTTGACACCCCCAGACCCCCTAACTATGGTCCGCGCCGTCGATCTTCCGCAGCGGCAGGATTTTCTGCATTTCTGGATGGGTTTGAACCATGTCAGGCGATGGCAAGGGGCAACTTCCGGAAAACGGTCAAATCAGCCCGGAAGACCGTGAGGCAATCCGCAAGCGGTCGGAAGAAATCGGCCAAAAGCTCGATGCGCTAAAATCGCAGCGAGCCAAGGCCGAAAAGCCGGTGGCCGAACGAAGCCAGTCCGACTTCGGACCAGCTTTCAAGTTCGCCGGCGAGCTGGTCGTTGGTGTTGTCGTGGGCGGCGGGCTCGGCTGGGCGCTCGACAAGCAATTCGGCACGGCGCCTTGGTTCATGATCGTTTTGGTCATCCTCGGCTTCGCTGCAGGTCTTCTGAATGTCGTCCGCGCCGCCCAAAGGGCGCAGGCACAAAACGAACCGCTGCAAAGAGCAGCGCCGTCAGTCAAAGATGACGACGATTGAGACGCAGGGGGTAGAGCTTGGCTGGAGTCGTTGAAGGAACTGCACATCACGGTCCGATGGAGCAGTTCGAGATCCACAAGATCTTTTCGCTCGATCTCTTTGGGCACGATATCTCGTTCACGAATTCGGCGCTGATGATGATCGTGTCGCTGGTTCTTATCTCCGCCTTCATGATTTTCGCGATGAATTCGCGTTCGCTCGTCCCCTCGCGCATCCAGTCGCTCGCAGAGATCGTCTACGAATACGTCGCCGGCATGGTCAAAGAGAACCTCGGCGAGGAGGGAATGAAGTTCTTTCCCTGGATATTCTCGATATTCATCTTCATTCTGGTTCTCAATTTCATCGGCTTGGTCCCTGGCGTCTTCACGGTGACGAGCCACATCATCATCACCTTCGCGCTTGCTGCGATGGTTTGGATTACGGCCACACTCATCGGCTTCTGGAAGCACGGCGCCGGCTATCTCAAGCTCTTCGTTCCAGAGGGCGTGCCCTTCTGGCTGTTGATCGTCATCGTCCCGATCGAACTCATTTCCTATTTCATCCGACCTATCAGCCACTCGGTGCGTCTCTTCGCCAATATGATGGCCGGACACACGATGCTCGAGGTTTTCGCCGGCTTTGCGGTCATGCTGCCCTGGTGGGGCAAGATCGCGCCGACGGGTTTCATGGTGGCGTTCACGGGTCTCGAAGTTCTGGTCGCATTCCTGCAGGCGCTGATCTTCACGGTCCTGACCTGCATCTACCTGAACGATGCACTCAACATGCATCACTGATCGGTTTCTTAAGACCGGTGCAGAATTTTCAACGCAAGAACGAAAGCAAAGGGAGACTTCGGAATGGACCTTCAAGCAGCGAAGATGATCGGCGCGGGCCTCGCGTGCAGCGCGCTGATCGGCGCTGGCGTCGGCATTGGCAACATCTTCGGCAACTACCTCTCGGGTGCCATGCGCAATCCGTCGGCGGCACCGGGCCAGTTTACGAACCTGCTGATCGGCTTCGCCCTCGCGGAAGCAACGGGCCTCTTCGGTCTTCTGATCGCGCTCATCATTCTTTACGGTTGAGACTGGGCGCGGCTCTATAACCGGAGGCAATGATGTTTGCCGGCATGACTATGCTGTTCACGGTTGCTGCTGAAGCGGCCGAGGGAGCCTCCAAGTCCGAGGGGTTGCCGCAGCTCGACCCGAATCACTTCACGCCACAGCTTTTCTGGCTGGTGGTGTCGTTCGTGGCGTTGATGTTCGTTATGAGCAGGATCGCGTTGCCGCGTGTCGGCGACGTGATCGAAGAACGTCGCGATCGGATCAAGCGCGACCTCGACGCGGCGGGCCGTCTCAAGGCAGAGACCGACAAGGCTCTTTCCGATTACGAGAAGGCCTTGGCCGATGCGCGTGCCAACGCATCCGGTATCGCCAAGGATACGCGCGCGAAGCTCGCCTCCGAGACGGATGCCGAACGTCAGCGCGTCGATGCGCAGATCGCCGTGAAACTGCAAGACGCCGAGGCCCGTATCTCGGCAACGAAATCGAAAGCCGTATCGGCAATCGGCGAAATTGCGACAGATACGGCGCGTGCGGTGGTGGCAAAACTTATCGGGCAGGACGTTTCGCCCGATGAGGTCAAAAAGGTGCTCCTACCGGCGCCGGGCGAGTGAGGAATTAGCATGTTGGATCCCAATAATCCGCTGTTCTGGGTTCTCGTTGCCTTCCTGGCGTTCGTCGCTATCGTGCTCTATTACCGCGTGCCTGCGGCGATTGCCAAAATGCTCGACGAACGGGCGGATGGCATCCGCAAGGAACTCGACGAAGCGCGCAAACTCCGTGAAGACGCGCAGGCACTCCTTGCTGACTATCAACGCAAGGCGCGCGAGGCGGAGACCGAGGCTCAAACGATCATCGACCAAGCTAAGCGCGAGGCGGAGGCACTGGCCGCCGACTCACGTAGGGCACTGGTAGAAAGCCTGGAACGGCGCTCGAAGATCGCCGAGGAAAAGATTGCACGCGCTGAGACGCAGGCGTTGAGCGAAGTTCGCGCGGCGGCGGTCGAGACGGCTGTTACTGCGGCTCAAGAACTCTTGAAGACGCGTGCAGGTGGCGCGGTCGGAGAAGCGCTGATTTCACAATCGATCAGCGATCTTAGGGGCAAGCTGAACTAGGCGCGTTGCCTTCTCAGTTAGAAAACAAAAGCCAGGCTCGCGCCTGGCTTTTTTTGTTTTTGCCATCGTCGGCGCGCGTCAGATGCCGGCGGTACAGCGCAAACTTTATCAGCCCGAGCCTGAAGCCTTGCTATCGAAGCCGATGAGGAGTTCGAATTCGCCGGGCCGTGAGCCTTCCGCTACCGGGAACGTCACGGTGTGCACCGCCGAGAAATAGCTGATCGGCTTATCCATGCCGACGTTGACATCAACCTTCACGGTGTCCGTCGCGACCCGTTCGCGCTTCGAATCGGTGACGATCACAATGACCGGAAGCGTCAGCCCACCGGCTTGTCCCTTCGGTCCCAGCAGAACACGCCCCGAGAAGCCATATTTCACGACGACCCTACCCGGCTCGACCTGGCATTCGCGCGCCGTTTTGGTGATCTCGCCACGTTGAGTAACCGCCATCGCGTCACCGACGTGGCCCTGTTCGTAGAATGTGATGTAACTGTCGTGTGGCGCGATCCGCAAACGCGGGCAGCCAGCTTCGATTTCTCCGACGGCGGTGCTGCCCGTCGCATTTGGATCTGACGATTTTGCCGCGTCGAGCAGCTGAGCCTCGGAAACGGTAGAGACTTGGGAACTCGAGGAGCCGCCGCCAAACATGCCGCCGCCGAGGCCGGACGTCAGCGACGACATCCCACAGCCCCCAAGCGCGGACGCGGAAAGACTGACGGTGGCGAACGCAAGAGCGCGACCCAGCGCCGCCCGATAAGCGTGCTTTACACCCGCATCCCCTTGATAAGGACGCCGATGACCCGAATTGAGCAACATCATCCCCCGAGGTTGCGAGTCCCGGCCCCTTGTATTGTCAAAAAAGGACCGTAGCATCCGACCCAGCCGGCATCCAACCGCATTTTCAGATGCGACGGATGGGTATAAAGGACGTCGTTCTTTCATGTCCGGCCTTAACCTATTGAAAGTGACCGTGCCCAAGCCACCGCTCAAGATCCTGCTCGCTGCGCCCCGCGGTTTCTGTGCCGGCGTTGATCGCGCTATTCAGATCGTAGAACAGGCTTTGACTAAATTCGGCGCTCCCGTCTACGTCCGTCATGAAATCGTACACAACCGCTATGTTGTTGATTCCCTGAAAGCTAAAGGCGCCGTTTTTGTGAAGGAGCTGGATGAAATACCGGATACCACCCAGCCCGTGATCTTTTCAGCACACGGCGTTGCCAAGGCCATCCCGGCGGCCGCACAAACGCGGAATATGTTCGTCGTCGATGCGACTTGTCCCCTGGTTTCGAAGGTTCATATGGAGGCGGCCCGCCACTACGAGCAGGGCCGGGAAATCATCCTTGTTGGACACCGGGGCCATCCCGAAGTGGTCGGCACGCTCGGCCAGCTTCCGACGGGCGCAATCCATTTGGTCGAATCGGCCGACGATGCCCGCGCGTTTGTCCCGCGTGATTCGTCCAAGCTTGCTTACGTGACGCAGACTACCCTGTCGCTCGACGACACCGCGGAAATCGTGGCGGTCCTCAAGGAACGATTTCCGGGAATCGGCGGCCCAGTGAAGGAAGATATCTGTTACGCGACGACCAATCGCCAGAACGCGGTTAAGGCGATTGCGCCGCAAATCGACGGTCTAATCGTCGTCGGCGGCCCAAAGAGTTCGAATTCGTTGCGCCTCGTTGAAGTTGCCGAGCGAGCTGGATGCAAGTTCTCTTTCCTCGTCGAACGCGCGGAGAACATCCCCTGGTCGAAGCTAGAAGGCGCAACCGTCGTCGGAATAACTGCTGGAGCTTCGGCGCCGGAAGTGATCGTCGAAGAAGTGGTCGAAGCTTTCCGCGAACGCTATGACGTGACCATAGACGTCGTAACGACACTCGAAGAGCGCGTGATCTTCAACGTGCCGCGTGAGGTCAGGTTGGCGCGTACCCCGGCCGAGCAGCACTAAGGCCCCATTCGGCGCGGAGACGACATGGCGGTCTACACCGAAGTCAACGATGAGGAGCTTGCGCACTTCATTGCCCCCTACGGATTGGGCAATTTGCTGTCGTGCAAGGGCATTGCCGAAGGTGTCGAGAACACCAACTATCAACTGCACACGACGACCGGCGCCTTCATCCTGACGATTTACGAGAAGCGGGTAGACCCGAAAGATCTGCCGTTCTTTCTCGGATTGATGGAGCATCTTTCGGCGCGCGGCGTCACTTGTCCCCTACCGGTACGCGACTCCCACGGCCGCATCCTGAACGAGCTTGGCGGCCGGCATGCGGCGCTCGTCACATTCCTCGAAGGGATGTGGCCAAGGCGCCCGAAAGTCGAACATTGCTTCGAACTCGGCAAAGCGCTCGCGCACATGCATATCGCGGGAGAAGGCTTTCCGCTTCACCGCGCCAACGCCCTTGGGCTTCAAGGTTGGCGGCCGCTGTTCGATAAGTTTGCGCAGCGAAGCGAAGAAATCTTGCCCGGGCTGAAACAGCTCATCGCGACGGAACTCGATTTTCTCGAAGCCTCGTGGCCGAAAAATCTGCCGCAGGGGGTCATTCATGCGGATCTATTTCCGGACAATGTCTTCTTCATCGGCGACAAGTTGTCGGGCCTGATCGACTTCTATTTCGCGTGCAACGATGCGCTGACCTACGACATCGCCGTGTCGCTCAATGCCTGGTGCTTCGAGCCGAACTTCCACTTTAACGCGACCAAGGGCCGTGCGCTGCTCAAGGGCTACGACAGCGTTCGCCCCATGAGCGCAGCAGAGCGCGATGCCATGCCCATTCTGGCGCGTGGCGCGGCGATGCGCTTCCTCTTGACCCGCAGCTATGATTGGCTGAATACGCCCAAGGACGCGCTCGTTGCGCGCAAGGACCCATTCGATTACGTACGGCGACTGCGCTTCCATCAGTCGGTCGCGTCGATCGGCGATTATGGCTATGAACCGGCGCGATGAGCACTGAATCACCAAAAATTTTGGTCTACAGCGATGGCGCATGCTCGGGAAATCCAGGCCCCGGCGGTTGGGGCGCCGTGTTGATATCGGGCGATCATCGCAAAGAGATCAGCGGTGGTGAGGTTCTAACGACCAACAACCGTATGGAGTTGTTGGCGGCGATCTCGGCGCTTGAAGCCTTGAAGAAACGCAGCGACGTCGAACTCTATACCGAC
The DNA here is from genome assembly GCA_036560245.1 of Hyphomicrobium sp. GTDB lineage: Bacteria > Pseudomonadota > Alphaproteobacteria > Rhizobiales > Hyphomicrobiaceae > Hyphomicrobium_B. The sequence goes on along the minus strand of DATBRP010000288.1, from coordinate 34,349 downwards.
AGCGCCTACGTCAAGAACGGCATCACGGGTTGGATTCACGGCTGGAAAAAAAACGGTTGGCGGACGGCAGACAAGAAGCCAGTGAAGAACGCCGAGCTTTGGCAGCAGCTTGATGCTCTCCGCAACAAACATCAGGTCGCGTGGCATTGGCTGAAGGGCCACGCCGGGCATCCGGAGAACGAGCGCGCCGACGAACTGGCGCGCCTCGCCATGGCACCCTTTAAGTTGGCGCCGTTCCCCGCTAATCCCGTTAAAAATCTAAAGTGAGCAGTCGATCATCGAGCAGAGATTCGCCGCGCTCGATTTTTCGGCGACCGGCGGGCTGTCCTCAACATTGAGAATTTTGACGACGCCATCGTCTACGAGCATCGCATAGCGTTTCGAACGCAGCCCAAGGCCGAAATTTGAAAGGTCGACGTCGAGGCCAACGGCTTTGGCAAAATCACCTGAACCATCGGCCAGCATCTCGATCTTGCCGACAGCGCCCGTATCCTTCGCCCAGTTCGTCAGCACGAAGACGTCGTTCACTGCCGTGCAGGCGATTGCGTCGATGCCCTTGGCCTTGAACTCGTCAACGCGGCCGACGAAACCCGGCATGTGATTCTTGGTACATGTCGGCGTATAGGCGCCAGGAACGGCGAAAAACGCGACTTTCTTGCCCGCGAATACTTCGCTGACGGTCTTAGCCGTGGGTCCGTCGGCGCCCATCACGGTGAACTTGACGTTCGGCAGCTTGTCACCGACCTTGATGGTCATGGCTTTTCTGATGCTCCTGAATTGTGGTGGCCAAATTTAGCGAGGGCCGGTCTCTACTCAAGGGTAATCGTCGTTTCGGACTGACCCTTACTGTCGATCATCGTAACCATCAGCGGCTTACCTTTGAGGTCTTTGATGTCAACGCCATCGGTCAAATCGACCTCGAAGACGGCCTTGCCGCGAGAGTCGGCGACGCGCTTGGGCAGTGTCACATAAACGCCGCCAGGCGCGACGACGAATGCGTCGACGCTGCTCGGCGATGCTGTCGCCACATTTAAAATGAGCTTCGGTTTGCCGGCTGCCTGATCGAGGTGCCAGGCTGAAAGCGAGGGATCGATACCGGCGCGTGCCTGATCACGCGGAACCTGCGTCAACGCGTCCGTAAGCGCACTCGACGGCCCGATGTCGGGCGGGACGACAATTTGAAACTCAGCTTCGGCAGGAACGCAGATGTCCTTGCACACGCCATAGTCCACCTTGCCGTGAAGCACGATGGGCTTTGCCGGATCCTTAGGTGCCAGGAGGACCGGAAACAGCACGCCATTCTTGTAGCCTACGGCATCGCCGGCTTTATCGTGCAGCCGATGCGGTGCCGGATATAGGATTAGCGCTGAGGCCAAATTTTCCGATCCTTGCCAATCGAAGTCTGGCGGGACGCCACCAGCATCGCCGGGCGCGCGCCAGTAAGTCTTCCAGCCTTCGGGCATCGCGACTTCGACGCCAGCATAAAGACCACGCGCACCGTCGCGCACCGCATGTCCCGCAACCAACCGCGCCTTGTTGTCGAAGCCTTGAATCCAATCCGATGAGACGGGTGTGACCGTATCGCCCCATGCCGCAGTCGCGCTCAGTGCCAAAAGCGCCAGAGCCAATTTCTTCACGGTTCACACCTCTTGCGCTTTAAGCTTTACGGGTTCCATGCCTCCGAACGACCGGCATTTAGCTGGCAGTTCCGAGTATATTAGGCCTAAAGGCATCTCTTGTTACAGCGGCGTCTTTTCGCACGCTTCCAAGCATCTTCACGTCGCCATTCTATCGGATTAGTCTTCGCTCCATGAAGTCAGTTCGACAGAGGAGCCGCTCGGGCAGCTCTCATATCAAATTTGAGGGGCAGCTGCTCATCGCCATGCCGGCCATGTCCGATCGCAGGTTCCAGCGCTCGGTCATTTACGTGTGCGCTCATTCATCTGAAGGCGCCATGGGACTCATCATAAATCAGCGCGCCAACCACATCACGGCTCCCGATCTCCTCGAACGGCTCGGTATCTCGGCGCGCAATCCCGACGACGATATTACGAGCGAAGTTTTGTCGCTCTCCATACAGGTCGGCGGGCCCGTCGAAACCGGGCGTGGTTTCGTGCTTCACAGCTCCGATTATTTTTCCGAGGATTCGACGCTCGCGATCGAGCAGGATATTTGTCTCACGGCGACGATCGATATTTTGAAAGCGATTGCCCAAGGCCGTGGTCCGGCGCGAGCGCTGCTGGCACTGGGCTATGCTGGGTGGTCGCCGGGCCAGCTTGAGACCGAAATCCAGGCCAATGGCTGGCTGCATTGTCCGGCCGATCCCGATCTGATCTTTGACGAAGATCTCGAGACCAAATATTCGCGCGCACTCGCCAAGATCGGTATCGATCTTTCGCATCTCGTCAACGATGCTGGGCACGCCTGAGCGCCGCAGCCCTTTGCGCCCAAAGCAATCTCACGCAGGATCACCCCTTGGAAGCGATCTTCGGTTCGGCTTTCGGTGCATCACCGCTGCCGGCGTTGGCCGCAGAGGTTTCACCAGCGAGGCGCGCAAGGCTCTTGGCGATGGATGGCGGCAAAGTCGAGAAGTCGGGTTGTGTCGCCGATGGCGATGATGCCCCGCCGGGCACAGGCGGAGGCTCGCTTACCGCAGGCGGAAACGGCACGTCGTTGCGCTGTTGAAATCGCGGAGACGCCGGACGCCCAGTCGTCACGTCCGTGTTGGCAGCACGGTTCAGAGCTTCCGAAAGCGGCGCGATGATATTCGGTCTCTGGCCATCGGCCATTCGCTCGGGAGCCGGCCTCGGTCGAGATGCCGGGGGAGCCGCATGGCCGTTGAGCGACGGTCGCAGCCCTTGCGCAGCGGGAGCCGAATTCATTTCAATATTCTGCAGTAGCTCGGCGGGCAGCGCGGGCATGATGACCGGAGGAGACTTGGGGGGGCCACCCCCCGTGACAGCATCGCGCAGAGCGTCGGCCGGCTTCCTTGGTGGTGCGATGCCCGAAGCCATCGCGGTCTTGACCGGAGCGTTGGCAGCAACCTTGCCGTCGGTGGTCTTCTGACGCTGACGCACGATGGATCCGACTGGCAGAGCGGCTATCTTCGATAGGGCACCCGACACAGCGGTGCCGGCCTTCTGTTCACCGGCTGCCGCTTTTGCCGGCCCGGTCACGGCACGAGACGCTTTAGCCGCGACCCGCTTCGCTACGCTCTTCGCCTTGGGCCGGAAGAAGCCGCGCGGTTGCATTTTGCTTTCCGAGCGCCGCACCATCTTCAGCAGCTGGGACACGGCACGCTCCGGTATCGGCTCGCCGAAGTGATAGCCCTGAGCGTACTCACAACCGATCGACCTCAGGAATGTCGCCTCGTCCGCCCGTTCCACGCCTTCGGCAACGACTGTTTTCGAAAGCTCATGCGCGAGTGCCACCATGGAGCGCATGATTGCAGCGCCGCTTGCAGTGCCACTGCCGCGAACCAATTCGCGGCTGACCTTTATCGTATCGAAGGGAAACCGGTTGAGATATGCGAGCGAGGAATAACCGGTACCGAAATCGTCGAGTGTGAGTTCCGCCCCCGAGCCGTGGAGAACCTTCAATACTTCGGCCGCCTGTTCCGGGTTGTCCATGACCAGATCTTCGGCGATTTCGAGTCGCAATGTGCCGGCCGGGACGGTATTACGTCCCAATATGTGCCGAATTTCCTGAACCGCCTCAGGCTTTAGGACGTGCTGGCAGGAAATGTTCACTGTCACAAAGAGGGGTCTTTCGGCGCGCGGCAGCTCGGTCAGCCAGCGGGCGGCGTCCTTCGCTGCTCGCAGCAGGACGAAGCAGCTGAGCTTGACCATAGCTTCCGGCTCTTTTGCCGCTTCAATGAGCGAAACCGGATTTACTAGCCCGAGTTTCGGATGCTCCCACCGTGCCTGAGCCTCGAAACCCGCGAGTTCTTTCGTCGGCAGATAGACGATCGGTTGATAAAGGACTTTGATCTGCCCTTTCTCGATCGCCTTGCCGAGTTCGGCATCAACCTGAGACTCGCGATCGCGGCGCATGCTTGGGTCGAAAACTTCGATACGATCGGAACCGCTTTGCTTGGCCCGGTACATCGCGAGCTCGGCGTCCTTCAACAGATCGCCGTCCGCGGTTTGCGTCTCGTCCCACACGGCAACGCCCATCGAGCCGGTCAGGACCACTTCCTGGTTGGCCAGTGGGATCGGTGCCCTGAGCGAGCGACGCACGCGCTCCGCGAGCGCCGGCAGGTTGCGGGCCTCGCGCTCGCCGATGAAAAGCATAGCGAATTGATCGCCGCCGACTCTTGCCGCCGTGTCGTGAGGGCCCAAGTGGCGTTGCAGACGACGCGCCACGGTTAGCAGGAGGCTGTCGCCGCGCACCAGTCCAAACGAAGAGTTGACGCTCTTGAACTTGTCGAGGTCGACGAAAACGATCGCAGGCTTGATGCCATTTTCGGTCTTTGCCCGCGCGATCACGCACTTCAATCGATCAAGCAAAAGCTCGCGATTGGGAAGTCCCGTCAGGCTGCAATGCACGGCGTCGTGCAGAAGACGTTCGTGGGCGCGCTTCATATCGGAAACATCGCGCAGGAGACCAACGCAACGCAGCGTGCGCCCATCGGCGTTGGGCACGCTTGCGGCTTCGAGTTCAAACCAGCGCCAACTGTTGTCGGAATGGCGAAGGCGGAAGTCCGTCCTGATCCTGACGCCGGAGCGTTCCTGTGCCGACATCAACATGACGCGGAAGCGTTCCTTGTCCGTCGGATGCACATGCCTGAGGAAATCATCGACCTTCGTCGACAGCTCGCCGGGCATCAGCGATAGGGCAATTTCAACTTCGGGACCGACTTTGATCTCGTCCCGGCGGATATTCCATTCCCAAACCGTAGAGCCGGACGCGGCGAGAGCGAGCGACCGCCCCTGCAATTCAGTCGGCGCTCCCGCGTAGGCGGAATCGGCCGATCTGAAAGCAAACTGAGTGACGGTGAAGCCCATCAGCAGGACAACCAGCACGAGACCCGCAATGAGGCTCGAAACAACGATGTCACCCGACATACGGCCACTGAGCGTCATACCTGTCGCGAATATCCAGACGAGCAGCAGCAGCCATGTCGGCACCAGCGATAGCGCTCGGTCCTGGCCTTTGAATGCGAGGAATACCGTGAATAATCCGCCGACACCGCCTATCGCGAGGAACGACAGACGCGCGAACGTCGCCGCTAGACGAGGATCGATGACGGCAACGGCGATGAGCGTCAGTTGCGCCACCATCCAGACGCCGATCATCATGCGCACGATGCCGTGCCAAAGCCCGAGGCGAAGGAACGTCGATAGAAAGATCACGAAGCTCGAGGCCATCGCGGCTTCCCCCGCGGCGCGGTAAACCGCATTATCCTCGGGTCTCAGGTTGAACAGCTTGTGAAAGAAGCCGAAGTCGACGCAGAGATAACTCAGCACCGTCCATGAAACGAGCGCGGCGGCGGGGAAAATCAGCTTGTGATTGGCAGCAAAGATCGCGGTCAAAAAGATCGCGAGCAAGCCGGTTAGCCCAAGCATGGCGCCGTTGAACAGCTGGCGATCGCGTGTTTTTATTTCGTAATCGATCGGCCGCCAGAGGTAGAGGCGCGAGAAGTGTTCTCCGGCAAGTTCGGCGACGTAGGTGATCGTCTGCCCAGGCTCGAGGGTAATGCGGAACACGTCCGCCCTATCGTTTTTTATACGTTCGGGAACGAAGCCAACCGAAGGCGTAACGCTTTCGATACGCCGGGCGTCGAGATCGGGCCATACCGTGCCCGATCCAACAATCGTATAGCGATCGGCGGTCAGCAGCCGTTCGAGCGACTTGTCCGTCTTGTTCGTCAGCGCGAACACCATCCAGTTCGGACTGGTGCCGGGGACCGAAGCTCTCACCGTCATACGACCCGAGACGCCATCCTGCCCGGCTGCCGTTTCGACCTGCAGACTGTCGCCACGGCCTTCGTAGGCCTCGCCGAGATTTGTGATCTCGATACGATCCTGGTCGCCTTGGACGGGGATCGGCGTCAACGCTTCAGCGCGGCCGGCAAGGCCCAAAACCGAAAAGACCGCAACGACAAAAGCCGCCAACCACGACGCCCTTCGCTCTGCTTTGCCTTTCCCCCCTCTTAGCATCAGGCCCCTCCGCCCTGGCGTGGCGCCGCAGATGCCGGCGGACCCGCAACGCGGGCGTAGAGCAAGTGATCTTCCCACCGTCCATTGATCTTGAGGTAGGCGCGCGCGAGCCCTTCGCGCTCAAAGCTGGACAATTCGAGTACGCGAATGGAGGCCGCGTTGTTGAGCATCGTCGCAGCTTCGATCCGGTGCAGCCTCATGCCTCCGAACGCGACTGGAAGCAACGTCGCGACCGCGTCGCGCATGTAACCGAGCCCAGCGTGGGGGGCGCCCATCCAATAGCCAAGGGATGCTGTCTGCGCCGAACCGCGGCGCACATTCGACAACGTTATTCCGCCGACAAGAATGCCAGCAGAGCCCTCAAAAATGAAATATGGATAGGAGGTGTCGTCGCGAACATCCTTGGCGTAGGCGCGCAGGCGGCGGCGATACATGTTGCGCGAGAGATCGTCAGGCGCCCATGTCGGTTCCCACGGCGTCAGGTGGGCGCGGCTCAACGCCCTCAGCTCGGCCCAAGCGGCGTAGTCCGCCGGAGTGGGCTGGCGCAGCATCACGTTGCGGCCACGGATGACCTCGAAGTCTTCTTCCGGACGCGTTGTGCGAAGAAAAGCCACGGCGTCGTTACCTCGTTCCCTGGCCGTTCGTAACACGGGCCTCGGCGGGCGTGAACAGTGCAGCGACACGGGAAGCCTGTCCGGCTGATTTTCGTCCTGAACCGATCACGGCGACGGAGGCAATTTCGTCCCGCAAGCGGCCGGCAAATGATTTGATGCGCCGATGGTCGACGTTCTCGACTTCCTCGATCAACTCCGAAATGGCGACGAGCCGCCCTTGCGCAAGAAGCTGCCTCGCCATCTGTTCGGCGTTCACGGAAGAGCTTTCGAGTGCCATCAGAAGCCCGGCCTTCAACTGAGCCTTGGAACGCTGCAATTCAGCATCGGTCGGTCCCGCCTCCGCGAGGGCGGCAAGCTCCTGAGCTACCACGGCGGCAAGCTCCTCGACCATTTCGGGCCCCGTCGCGGCATGCACGGCCAGCATTCCGGTGTCTTTCACCCCCCAAACCGTCGAGTAGATCGAATAACAAAGACCTCGATCTTCGCGAATTTCCTGAAACAGACGAGACGACATTCCGCCACCGAACAGACCGGAAAAGACCTGAGCGGTATAAAATTCCGGTTCCAGACACGATGGCGACGGCAGTCCGATCAGAACGTGGCTCTGCTCGAACGTCTTTCCCGCCGCCGCAAATCCACCCCGGTAGCGCGCCTGCGATTCACTCCCGCGGCGCCCTTTACTGAGCCCCCCGAATAGGGCCTCAACGTGGCGGACGATGTGCTCGTGGTGGACAGCGCCGGCCGCCGAAACCACAATCGCATCAGGGAGATAGTGTTCTCCCAGATAGGCGTTCAGATCGGCCGCGTGAAATCGCCCGACACTCGCTTTGGTGCCGAGGATCGGCCGGCCGATTGCCTGATCGGGAAAGGCCGCGCTTTGCATCAGATCGAAGACAAGGTCATCGGGGTTGTCGTCGGTGCCGGCGATCTCCTGCTGAATGACGACGCGCTCCCGATCGAGGTCGCCGGCCGCAAATTTTGAGTTGAGGAGAATGTCGGCAATCAGCTCCAGGGCAACGCTTTCGTCGCCTTTCAATACGCGTGCGTAATAAGCCGTTGTATCAAGGCCGGTCGAGGCATTGAGATCGCCTCCGACGCTTTCGATCTCGTCGGCGATAGTGCGCGCAGACCGCGACTTGGTACCTTTGAACGCCATGTGCTCAAGGAAGTGGGACAGACCATGCTGGTCATCGCGCTCGTGGCGCGAACCCACAGCCACCCAAACGCCGAGGGATACCGTTTCGAGATTGGGCATCCGATGCGTCGCGACGCGAATACCGTTGGCAAGCGTCGTCAGATCGGTCGTCATGATGCAGACCCCGTGGAGATATGGCAGCGCTTCAGGACGAAATTCTGCGCTTCGGAAAGACTATTGGGCAGTGTCTCGAAACGCTCGGCGTCGCGCATCAGATACGCGAGATGTGCCGGCAGCTCCGGACGCGTGCCGGTGATCGCTTCGATCGCGTCAGGGAATTTCGCCGGATGCGCGGTCGAGAGCACGACTGTGTCATCCCCCGTCGTGCCGCGCTCAGCGGCGACGAAGGCACACGCGGTATGCGGATCAAGGACGTAGCCATACTTCTCTTTGACGCCTTTGATGCAGGCGGCAACGTCCCTTTCCGATGCCGAAACCGCGGCGAAGTCCGCTGTAAGATGTGGCCAGACTCGACCAAGCTCAAAGCGGCCCGTAGCGATCAGCGAGGCCATCGAACTGCGGACGAAATCGGCATCACGTTCCGAGGCTTCAAACAGATAGCGCTCGAAATTCGAAGAAATTTGGATGTCCATCGATGGAGATGTAGTCGCGACGACATCCTTCATCGCATAAACGCCGGTATCGACGGCGCGCGGCAGAATATCATTTTCATTTGAAGCGATAATGAGCTTGCCTATTTGCAGTCCCATTCGCTTTGCGACGTAACCCGCAAAGATGTCGCCGAAATTGCCGGTCGGCACAGAAAACGATAACGGCTTTGTCGCGCCGAGCCGCGACGCGGCCCAGAAATAATATGTCACCTGCGCGACGATGCGCGCCCAGTTGATCGAATTGACTCCCGAAAGTTTGACCCGATCGCGGAACGCATGATCGTTGAACATGGCTTTGACGAGAGCTTGGCAGTCGTCAAAGGTGCCGCGGACTGCAACCGCGTGGACGTTCGATTCCATCGGCGTCGTCATCATTCGCCGTTGCACGTCGGAGACGCGGCCTTCAGGAAAGAGAATGAAGATGTCGACGCGCTTCGAAGAGCGGAAGGCTTCGATGGCAGCGCCGCCGGTGTCGCCCGAGGTTGCTCCGACAATCGTCGCGCGTGCGTTGCGCTTCTCGAGGACGTGATCCATCAGCCGGGCCAAGAGCTGCATCGCAACGTCTTTGAACGCCAGGGTCGGGCCGTGGAAGAGTTCGAGCACCGTGAGGCCGGGCTTGAGATATACGAGTGGCGTCACCTGCGGTGTATCGAAAGTTGCGTAGGCCTCGGCCGCCATACGGCGAAGTTCATCGCGGGTAATTTCATCGCCCGTAAATGGATGAATGACCTCGACGGCGATCTCGACAAAAGGCTTTGTAGCAAATGACGCGATGGTGGCAGGCGCTAACGTAGGCCATGTTTCGGGAACATAGAGACCTCCATCGCGCGCAAGGCCGGCGAGCAGGACGTCCTCGAACCCGAGCGCTTCCGCCACGCCGCGCGTAGAAATGTATTTCAAAGTCACGATCTCACTGTCGACGTATCTAGAAGCAATGCCGAAACCTAGTGGTCCCGACGAGACGGAACAAGCCGCGCGCCGGATGTACAGACCAAATTCGGCAGGATGTTAAATTTATGGGGTTTCGTCCTTGGTCGCCTGAAGCCGCTGGCGGGCGAAGACGATGAAAACGCCTATCAGGGCCAGCGCCGTGCCGTACCAAGTCACGACATACTGTAGATGTGAATTGGGTAGGTTGATCCGCGTCGTGCCGCCCTTCGGCCAACCACCCGGATTTGCCGGAGACGCATCAGCGTCGATCGAGAAGGGAGCATCGGCTTGCTGTTTCTCAGCATTGAACTGCAACGGAGATGGCGGACCCTGAGCTCCCCACTGCATGGCCCCGAGATCGCGCCAATACCAGCGATTGCCGCCGTAGTCGTTGTCGGGCGTAAACCATCCTTTGTGTTCGGGGAGGCGAACGAGACCCGTCACCGTCACTGGGCCCGCTACCTGGCCTTGGGCACGTTTCGAAGGATCTTTAAGCGTATCGGGGACCCAGCCACGATTGACGAAGACTGGTGGTAGACCGCCTTCCGGTTTCAACAACGTGTAGATATGCCAACCTTGCGATGCAGGGGTCGGAGCGTAGAGATGACGCTCTTGGCTGTAGTCGTATGTGCCGGTGACGCGCACATGGAGATATTCGACATCGCCGGTCTTAATGTACTGCGCCAGGGCTGCGGGATACGACACCGGCTCGGCGGTCGTCCGCGCTTCGATTTTCGCAATCAGATCTTCCTTCCATGCCTTGCGGTGCCATTGCCAATTGCCAAGACCGATGAGGACCGGCAGCAAGGCAAGCGTCAAAAGCGAAGGCACGATGAGACCGGCGGCACGCCAGCGCGCGAACATTTTCACTCCTTGGCGAGGCGACCTTCCTCGGCCTTGTTCTTGAATTGCAGTGCGATCAGCGTCGCCTTCAGGAAGCGCAGGAGAAAGACAGCGAAGACCGGTGTCAGAATACCCCAGAGGAGAACGTGCATCCACCACGGGACGCCGAATTTGAACTCGGCTATCAGCGCGCCACCCAGGCACAAAAAACCGAGAATGAAAATCGCGAAGACGGCTGGACCGTCGCCGGTGTCGATGAACCCATAGTCCAAACCGCACTGACCGCATCGCTCGCGAAGGCTGAGCATATTGACGAAAAGTTTGCCCTTGCCGCAGCGCGGGCAGCAGCATGTTAAGCCGGCGGTTAGAGGCGAAATGGCGGGGCTCGAACGAGGCAAAACGTACTCGATTCCTGTCTAGGTGCTTGGCTCAGCAAACGTCGCGTATTGAGCGCGAGAGTTCAATTGCGAAGATGCGAGCCGATATACGAAGAGGCGGCCAAAGGCCGCCTCTTGCGATGTCGTGAGCATTCACCTGCGGCAAGATTGCCGCCTCATTCTGCGCCCGGTACGAGCGGACCCGCGCCCCAAACGTAGATGCAGGCGAAAAGGAACAACCAGACGACGTCAACGAAGTGCCAATACCAAGCGGCTGCCTCGAAGCCGAAGTGCTGCTGCGGCGTGAATGCACCTCTGAGCGCGCGGATCAAGCAGACGAGTAGGAAGATCGTGCCGATGATCACGTGGGCGCCGTGGAAGCCGGTCGCCATGAAGAACGTGGCACCGTAGGCATGGCCCGCGTAGCTGAAGCCGGCCTCACTATATTCGATAGCTTGGCAGATCGTGAAGGTCATGCCGAGCAGAACCGTCAGAACAAGACCGATGACGAGCCCGCGGCGATCGTTCTTCAGAAGCGAGTGATGCGCCCACGTTACCGTGCAACCGGACGTCAACAGAATGAGCGTGTTGACGAGCGGCAAACTCCAAGGATTGAACGTGTGCTTGAAGAAGCCGGGGATCGTCGCCGCCGTCTCGGCCGGGACCGGTGGCCATTGTCCGCCGAAAAGCTCGTTGCGCGATGTCAGACCGACGAGGTGGCCGGTGTTGTTCATGAGTTCGTGCACGCCCGCGGGGATCAAGGCATTATCGAAATAAGCCCAGAACCACGCGACGAAGAACATGACCTCAGAGGCGATGAACAGGATCATGCCGTAGCGCAGATGCAGTTGCACAACGGGCGTCTGATAGCCTTCGTTGGCTTCGCGGATCACGTCGATCCACCAGGCCCAAGCACAAGCGACGAGCGCCGTGAAACCGATCGCGAACAGATACCATCCCTTGATGCCGAGCACGCCTTCGCCATCGACGTGCGTACGCATCCAGGCGATGCCCCCGATCGCCGTCGCCAACGCCGCGAACGACGCAAGGAGCGGCCAAGGGCTCGGATTTACAAGGTGATAGTCATGGTGCTTTACGTGCGTATCTGCCATTTCGGTCTCCGTCGTCCCCGTTCGTGCTCCCAGATCGAACCCTAACCTTGCTGAGCGCTGGCGCTCCACAGGTCAAATTTTCGATCCCGTTTCTTTTGCCATTTCGGCTTCGTTCGTCGTTAGAACCTTTACGTGCTCAGCCACCCGACTTTTCCGGCTGAGGTGGAGTCGTGTTGGCGACTGCCGGATTTTCAACTGGAAAGAAAACATACGACAACGCAACCGTCGAAAGCTGATTGGTGCTCTCGTCGTCGACCATTTTCGGATCGATGAAGAAAGTCACCGGCATTTCGACCGTCTGGTGAGGCTGAAGCGTCTGCTCTTTGAAGCAGAAGCATTCGATTTTTTTGAAATAACTCCCGAATACCTCAGGAGTTACGTTGAAGGCGGCTTGTCCCGTCAGCGGCTTATCCGACGTGTTCGTCGCGCGGAAGAACGCCAAATTCGTTTCACCGACCTTCACATTCATGGTCGGGACATCGGGTTCAAATTTCCACGCAAGCTGCGGAGAGACATTGGCATCGAAACGAACGGTGATAACGCGATTGAGAACTTTATCGGTATTTCTCTCGACGCGTTGCGTTGTACCGCCGTAACCCGTCGCCTTGCAGAAAATGCTATAAAGCAGCGGCGAAGCCGCAGTGATCGCCCCCATCACAGCCAAAGCCGCGAGACAAGCGAAGACGGTCCGCCGATTGTTGCGAGAGGTATTCTCAGGTTTCTCTGCGGGCTGCACGATCTGAGCTTTCTTCGTTTGCCGCTAGTGGACGCTATTTGTGATGACGTCGCCGAAACGAACGAACGTAGCAACGTAAAAAGCGATAACCATGAAGCCGAGCGTCAACGCAATAGCGAGCGAGCGCCTTCGACGAGCCCTTTCGGCTGCCGGACCGAGCTGCTGGATTTTGCCGCCGTCCATCGAGTATTCCTCAGGTGAGAATGCGGTTGACTGTCGCCTCAACGAGCAACACCGCAAACAACGTATAAAGATACAGGATCGAGAACCAGAACAGCTGCCGAGCGGCCGTATCTGCCTCGCGACCTTCCGTCGTAACGTACACCCTCACGGCTAGTCCCAAGAAAATGAGACCAAGCACAACCGAGCAGGCGAGATAAACGACGCCGCCAAGGCCGACGAAGTACGGCACCACGGCAAGCGGGGCCAGTAGAACCGAATAGATAAGGATCTGCCGTCGCGTTTCCCGAAGGCCAGCCACAACCGGCAGCATCGGCACTCCGACGCGCTCGTAGTCGCGGCAACGGTAGAGCGCCAGAGCCCAGAAATGCGGTGGGGTCCACATGAAGATGATCAAGAAAAGCAGCACGCTATCGAAGCTGACGTTTCCGGTGACCACGGCCCAGCCGATCATCGGCGGGAAAGCACCGGCCGCGCCGCCGATGACAATGTTGTGCGGCGTCCGCCGTTTCAGCCACATCGTGTAGACGAAGAGGTAGAATGCGATCGTCAGCGCCAGTAATGCGCCCGCCACCCAATTGACGAGCACACCAAGTGTAACGACTGAGCCCACGGAGAGCACAGCACCGAAGCTCAGCGCTTCTTCGGGGGTAACCTTGCCGCGCGGCAGCGGACGGGCCGCAGTGCGAGCCATACGGGCATCGATATCGGCGTCGTACCACATGTTGAGAGCGCCCGAAGCGCCCGCACCAATGGCGATAGAAATGATCGCGATTGTGCCGATGACCGGATTAAGCGCACCGGGAGCCGCCAACATCGCGGCAAGCGCCGTCAGGATGACGAGCGTCATGACCCGCGGCTTCATCAGCTGGATGAAATCGCCAACACTTGGCTCGGCTATCAAATCGATCTGGCCGACTTCGCTTTGGACGCTCATTTTCTGCGTACCGCTCGTATCGATGACTTTATTTATCTTTGCGAGAGTGGCGGCCGATCTCGGCCGCCGCCCCCGATTATCGATGTCGACAGATCAATGATGATCGGTCGACGCAATCCGCGGCAGCGTTTCGTACGAGTGGAACGCGGGCGGTGAAGGCAGCGTCCATTCGAGCGTCGTCGCGCCGATACCCCATGGGTTGTCCGCAGCTTTCTCCTTGCGGATGAAGTACGCGTAGAACATGGCGAACAGGAATACGAAGAGGCCCGCAGTCGTAATGTAAGCCCCGTACGACGAGACCTGGTTCCAGAAGCTAAACGCTTCCGGATAGTCGGCGTAATGGCGCGGCATGCCCTGAAGGCCCAGGAAGTGCTGCGGGAAGAAGAGGATGTTGGCGCCGATGAAGGTCAGCCAGAAGTGCAGCTTGCCGAGGAACTCGTTGTACATGTAGCCCGACATTTTCGGGAACCAGTAGTACCAGCCCGCAAAAATCGAGAACACGGCGCCGAGCGACAGCACGTAGTGGAAATGCGCCACGACATAGTAGGTGTTGTGGAGCGAGCGGTCGACGCCAGCGTTGGCGCACATGACGCCCGTCACGCCGCCGACGGTAAACAGGAAGATGAAGCCGAGCGCCCACAACATCGGCACGCGGAACTGGATCGAGCCCCCCCACATCGTCGCGATCCAAGAGAATATCTTCACCCCTGTCGGAACGGCGATGACCATGGTCGCGAACATGAAGTAGGCCTGCGTGTCGACGCTGAGGCCCGCTGTGTACATGTGGTGCGCCCACACGACGAAGCCGACGAGGCCGATCGCGACCATCGCATACGCCATACCGAGGTAGCCGAAAATCGGCTTTCTCGAGAACGTCGACACGACATGGCTGATCATACCGAAGCCAGGCAGAACGAGGATGTAGACTTCGGGATGACCGAAGAACCAGAAGAGATGCGCATAGAGGAGCGGATCGCCGCCACCGGCAGGATCGTAGAACGTCGTGCCAAAGTTGCGATCCGTCAGCAGCATCGTGATCGCACCCGCCAAAACGGGGAGCGAAAGAAGCAGCATGAAAGCTGTAACCAACACCGACCAAGCGAACAACGGCATCTTATGCATGGTCATGCCGGGCGCACGCATGTTGAAGATGGTCGTAATGAAGTTGATCGCGCCGAGAATTGACGATGCGCCAGCCAAGTGGATAGCCAGAATTGCGAAATCGACAGCCGGACCGGGGTGACCGATTTTGCTCGAAAGCGGCACCACGAGAATCCAGCCGGCGCCGGCGCCGTTCGCATCGGCCGTGCCGGGAACGAAAAGCGAGATCAGGAACAGCGCGAACGCAGCCGGCAAAAGCCAGAAGCTGATATTGTTCATACGTGGGAACGCCATATCCGGCGCGCCGATCATCAACGGGACAAACCAATTGCCGAAGCCCCCGATCATCGCCGGCATGATCATGAAGAAAATCATGATCAGGCCATGAGCCGAGACAAAGACGTTATAGATTCCCTCGTTGGCGAAATACTGGAGACCAGGCTGCGCGAGTTCGAGACGCATCATCACTGACAGGAAGACGCCGATGCAGCCCGCGAAAATCGCGAACAACAGGTACATCGTGCCGATGTCCTTGTGGTTCGTCGAACAGAACCAGCGCCTAAAAAACCCCGGCGCGTGGTCGTGGCCGTCGCCCGCTGCGTATGCCGTGCTTCCCATATCGTAGAGCCCTTGTCCCGGATGTTTTCTTTAGTTGTATTTTGTTAAAGCGCCGAAACGGCGGATCACTGACCCGCCGCTCGGCAAAACCTTACTGAGCCGCAGCAACTTGATTGGCGTGACTTGCAGCATCCGCATCAAGAATTTGCTGAGCTTTCTTCTTGTCCTTCGCCTTCAGCGCCGCCATCCAAGCGTCGTAGACCGGCTGGTCGACGACCCGGACGATAATCGGCATGGCCGAATGCAGCTTGCCGCAGAGCACCGAGCACTGACCGCGATACGTTCCGATCTTCGTGGCCTTGAACCAGACAGCGGACGTACGGCCCGGCACCGCCTGCATCTTCACGCCGAACGAGGGAACGGTCCAAGAATGGATGACGTCGTTCGACGTCACGAGCACGTCCACGACCTTATTGACCGGAACAGCGATTTCTTGATCGACCGTCAAGCGACGAAGCTTATGGTCCTCGGCCCATACGGGCAGCGAGTCCTGATACAAGGCGTTGTGCAGCGCTACGCCATCGAGCTTACCGTACTTCTTGTCGAAGGCGTCGTCGCCGATTTTGGCGCGCAATACGTCCTCGTCATTGACCATATTGGATGTGATCGTGACCTTATCGTCGAGATATTCATGCTCCCAGAACCAAGCGTTGCCGACGGCCTTGATCGTCACATCGGGCTTGGGAAATGTGTACTGATTGAAGAGCAAATGAAATGAGGGAATGGCGATGCCGACCAGGATGAGGATGGGGAGGATTGTCCAGGCCACCTCGAGCATCGTGTGATGGGTAGTCCGCGACGGCGTCGGGTTGTTCTTCTCGCTGAAGCGGTACATGACCCAAACCATCAGCGTGAGTACGAAAAGAACGACGACGATGATGACCGTGTTGACGATGTGGAAGAGACTTGTGATCTGATCCATTATGGGAGACGCGGAGGCCTGCAGGCCAAGCTCACCGTCCGTTGGCTGCCCGAGGCCGGCGAGCGCAGGGGTCAATCCGCCAAAAGCCACCGCCAGGCAAACGACCGCCAAAATGGCAACCGCGCCAAACATCCTTTTCGACATTCCTTCGCTCCCAGTTTGTCGGCTTGGCATCTTGCTAAGCCGACAGTCTCCCATTTTCTGATGCGCCAATACCAGCGCACCGTCCCCGTTGATTATTGCCCGGTTTTCCTACCGGGGAACGCTTGCCTTCATCGAAGCAGCAAACGCCTCTTCCCACCTGCTAAGGCAGGTTGATAGAGAGCACAATGGGTTCGCAGTACTCAAGTCAAGTTTGTGCGTCATTTCTTCGCGAAACGACGCATACTATCCGCGAATCGACACCTTGCGTTGAAAGCGGATGTTCGGCCTCAGGAACAGAATTCGGCCGAATTCCTAGCTGACGAAACCCCGTCGTTCCCACGACTCCTCCATTCAGCGGGCGCGCCCGCGAAAGCAAGGACAACCGCTTGCCAGCCCACAAATGCCGCCTCCGAGGCCAAACCCTGTGCTCGGCCGGAATGCGCGCCACCCGGACGTCGAGGCCGCGCCGGTGCGCGTCTTTTATCGTATCAATGGCTCTTTTCGCACTTGCACAAGCGACTGCCGCCGTGCTCGCGCCAAGCCCGGCTTTCGCCGTCGACGCTCCTGAAGGTACGGTCAAGTCGCAGCACGGCGACTGGCAAGTCGTCTGCAAAGACCCGCCGCCCGGATCGAAGAATGCCGTCTGTGCTCTCGTCCAGAGCGTCACCGCCGAGGACAAGAACAACATCGGGCTCACTGTCTACTTCCAAAAATTCTCGAACGGCACGCGCGTGCTTCGAGTCTTCGCGCCGCTTGGCGTGCTGCTGCCGCCTGGGCTGGGTCTCAAGATTGACGACAAAGACGTGGGACATGCACCGTTTCTGCGCTGCCACAGCTTCGCGTGCTACGCTCAGGTCGTCGTCGAAGACTCGCTTCTGGACAAGCTCAAGACCGGGAAGACGGCCATCTTTATCATCTTCCAGACAGAGGAAGCCGGCATCGGCATCCCGATTTCATTGAAGGGCTTTGCGGAAGCCCTGGATGATCTCAAGTAGATGGCAAGTACGAGCGTGGCAGGAAACGATGATCACACCTACCTCGCGGTTATGTTGCCGGGCTCGATGAGCTAAGCGACCCTACGCTCCGAAGCGTCGCCCGCGTGATCGCCACGGTCGAGCAGCACCAGGGTATCTCGAGAGCGTCTGACGGGCAGCGGCAATACGATCGGGGCGACCGATTGCGTCGCCGAGCTGGCGGCCGCCGCAACGCGGGGAGCGACGTCCATGCAGTTTTCTATCATTGTCTGCCAAAGCTGAGCGTTGGCATCAGCTAGATCCATCGGCGACGCCGGCCGGAGCACCTGGTGCGTCCAATGTATGACGGCCTGAGCTTGGCGCGCCTGCAGACCGGCCATCTCCAACTGACTGCCTCCGATAGCCTTGAGCATCGGCTGCCAAAAGAACGAAGTGGTGTCGACCGTATCGAACAGAACCTGAAAGAGTGAATAGTAGGGTGAAATATTTCTCGGAGCTTGCTCCGCAAAATCCGCCATTGTTGCGTCCTCCCAGACACAAAATGCCTCGTAGCCACGTTGGGCTACCGTTTTATTTCTGCGAGGTTTGAACGCCCTCGCAGATTGTACTTCCAACTAGCATGACTGACTGCTGCCCGCACCTCACACCTGCGTGCGCTCATCTGCCGATATGTCGAGTACGCGGCGATATTTAGGGCGCCACGCTCGCACTAAAGAACCACCCGGCGGTTAGTGGAAGATCTTGCGGCCGCAATCCATGATTGCGCAGCGGTAGTCAACACACGCCGAGCCCAGGGCGCATGAACATCGTTTGTTCATCTTGACGCATGCGGTTTGTTACCGCCGTTATAGTCAATCTCGTCATTAGCGTTTGCTTCTTGTAATTTTTGAGTTCGCGATGTGGCCGTGTTTGGGGGCTAGCAAACATCCGAATGTTGTTTCCGCCGCGGTCCTAATTACCGCCGTGGCCTTTCTTCTATTGCCTGCAACCAAAGTATCCGCACAGTCAATCGATCAGCAAGCTGACGAAGCGCAGACGAATTACGGCTGGCGCGAGACGTGGGGCGGCGTCGATGCGGCCCGCGATCAATGGCTTCTCTACTCTGGAATGACGGTAGCTCCCTGGAGCCGCGATATTTACAGCGATGGCTGGCGGCTGCGCGTTGGTGGGGGTTACGGGGAGTACGGCTATGATAGCGCTACGCAGCCGCAGCCTTGCGGAGTTGCCGTTGTCAATGATCTGTGTGCAAACGGAAATCACCTGAGCAACCGCCACTTCCGGGTCGAGCACGCGTACGCCGAGATGCTTATCGGCTATTACTTGCGGCTCGGCGAACTGACGGCCAAAGCATTTGCCGGCGCCTCGATGTCGTCCGAGCACCATTTGATTCAAGACCCAAACAATCACGACGACGGCACGGAATACGGCGCCAAGGGCGCACTCGAACTCTGGCTTAACGTGAGCCAGGAGTCTTGGACGTCACTCGACCTCAGCTATGCGACCGCGCGCAATGAAACATCATCGCGTTGGCGCACGGGTTGGCGGGTCGAGCCGGGTCTCTCCATCGGCCCAGAGCTTCGCTACGACAAAAACGTCGAGACGGGCGAGGGTGATTGGAATGGCCGCGCCGGGTTGTTCGTGCGCTGCGACTGGGTAGGTGGAGAGGTTTCGCTCGCCGGCGGCGTTTCGGGACGCGTCGAGGAATGGAACGCAACGGAGGTGTCGCCCTACGGCACATTCAACGTGCTATTCCAATACTGACTTGTTTGGCCGATGCGCCAACGTCGTTCGAGTGGAACGTGGGGCAATAGAAAATGACAAAGACGATCTTGGCCGGAGCGATGCTCGTTGTTGTTTTCTTTGCACAGCTGCTCTTGCCGCAGCCAGCGCGTGCGGGTAACTGCGCCGCCACTGCGATCGTCGCTCGCGGAGAAGAGTCTAACTTCGTCTGGCTCGCCAAAGTGAAGGCACGCGCGCATTGGCGCCAAAAAGTGAGATCGATGCCGGGGCTTGGTCCCAACTACGCGAACTGGGCACGCGCGCAAAATACCGAAGAGCGTTGTCTCAGCGGCGGTGCCGGGGCTGTTTGCATTTTCACGGGGACGCCCTGCCTTCCTTGATGTCCGCTTGCCAACTGAGACACGCGTCGCGGCTCTCATCTTCGAGCCGGTTAGGCACGCATCGACGAACCTGGTTGAACGACGTTTCAATCAAAGTAGGTTTTTTCCGCGCCTCTGCGGCGTTGGCGTTTGGAAGACCCGTGACGAGTGCCTCACTTGTGAATGGTATTACGCGCGGCGACGTTATAGCTCTCGCGCAGGCATCGCAGGCCGATGCCGTTACGGCGCCGAATTTCTGAAACTCGTGAGACTTGCGAGATCCGCGCGGCCCTGAAAGCCAAGCGGAGGAGAGAGAGGAGCGGTGGGCTGCGGGACCTACTGCTCCTCTCTTGCTGCGTACCGTCGGCGGCTTCAGGACACGTCGCGACCGCGCTGGACTACCGACAAAATCACCATCGCCGCCAGCGTTACGAGGCCCGCTTGCGTGCCTCTCTCGCCGACTCCTGCGAGTTCTCCCAGGTTTTCGGCAACTTGAATTTCTTTTGCGTTGCCGATGCAGCATTCCAGCTGCGAACGCTCTCGTTCTAAAAAAAACTTTTATTTCAATAACATAAGTAAAAATCACGACGCTCCCTGCGTGTCACCTACGGGACAGACAGCGCCTACAAAACGAACAACTATTCGCCTTGACGTCACCGCAATCGTCAGACAAACAGAACGCTCGTTCGTTTTTATCCATTTTCTCTCGGTCAAAGATCGCTCCGAACACATGCCGAAATTAAAACCAGACACGCAGCGCGCGCGCCGCGAACACATTCTCGATGCGGCACTCGGCTGCTTCGCGCGGGGCGGATTTCACGCGACGACGATGCAGAGCATCTGCCGCGAGGCAGGCATCAGTCCGGGCGCTCTTTACGTCTATTTCGACAGCAAAGAAGCGCTGATCGCTGGTCTTTGCGAACGAGATCGGGCGGAATTCGCGGAACGGTTCGCCAAGCTCGCGACCGCACCCAACTTCCTCGAAGCACTCGCGGCCATCGGTGAGCACTACCTCGTTGACGAGTCCCCCGAAAAACAGCGCTTCGTCGTCGAAATGGGCGTCGAGGCGACGCGCAATCCGCACATCGCCGAAATTTTCATGAGCGTCGACAAGTATTGTTCCGACAGCTTCGAAGCGCTGTTCCAGCGATTGAAAGACGAGGGCCGCATCGCGCCCCGCGTCGATATTCCGACCCTCGCAAAAGTTTTCAACGTGCTCGGCGACGGCATGTTCTGGCGCCGCGCGATCGAGCCCGACGCAAACATGAGCGGCGTCTTGCCGGTCGTAATCGAAATGATTGGTACGCTGCTCAATCCGACCGAGCAAGCTGGCCTTGGCAAAAAGGGTGCCGTTCTCGAGGTGCGCCGATGAGTTTCAAAAAATTCGCGCTCGCGCTGATCGTTGTCGGCGCCACAGTCGGCGGCAGCTATACCTATCTGGAAAAAAAGCACACGACGGCCATTCAGGCGGCACGGCTAGAGGCGGCAAAGCCGGTCGCTGCGCCAGCAATCACGGTTTCAAAGGTCAGGACGGAGGATTTCGTCGAAACCGCCGTCGTGTCCGGATCATTGGTGCCGCGCGAGGAAATCCTCGTTTCGCCGGAGATCGAAGGGCTGCGTGTGCTCGAACTTATGGCCGACGAGGGCGATCACGTGAAGAAGGGCCAAGTCCTCGCCCGACTTGTTTCTGAACAGATCGATGCCCAGCTCGCTCAGAACGACGCCAATCTCGCACGCTCAACCGCCGCAATCGCGCAGGCGCAAAGCCAGATCGCGCAGGCCGAGGCGCAGGCAAAAGAAGCTGCGGCGCAGCTCGAGCGCGCAGAACCCCTTAAGAAGTCCGGTTATCTCTCTGGTTCGACCTACGATCAGCGTGAAAGTGCAGCGCGTACGACGGCTGCGCAGCTCGTTGCGGCGCGCGACGGATTGACGGCCGCCAAAGCCGAGAAAGCGCAGGTCGAAGCCCAAGGCCGCGAAATCGAATGGCGGCGAAGCAATACCAACGTGACCGCGCCGCAGGACGGCGTCATCAGCCGGCGCACCGCGCGTATGGGGGCGATGGCATCGGCGGTGGGCGAACCTATGTTCCGCATCATCCAGAATGGCGAGATCGAACTCGATGCCGAGATCGTCGAGACCGAATTGAAGAACGTCAAAGTTGGCCAGAAGGCAATCGTGACGGTGCCGCAGGTCGGAGACTTCGCAGGAAAGGTTCGGCTCGTATCGCCGGAGGTCGACAAGACGACGCGACTAGGCCGCGTCAAGATTTTCCTCGGGCCGAACCCGCAGCTTCGCATCGGATCTTATGCGCATGGATTGATTGAAACGGCGCGCAGCCGCGGCCTCGCCGTTCCCGCTCCCGCCGTTACGTTCGATCAGGGCACGACGACCGTGCAGGTCGTCAAAGACAATAAGATCAAGAAGCAATTGGTCGCCATTGGGCTCATTGCCGGCGACCTCATCGAAGTGAAAGATGGCCTGAACGAAGGTGACTTGGTCGTGACGCGCGCCGGCACCTTCCTACGCGATGGCGACATCGTGCGCCCGATCACGCCTGAACCGACGCTGAGCGAGGCGAAATAATGCGCATCAACGTCTCGGCATGGTCGATCCGCCGTCCGGTTCCCGCGATCGTGTTGTTCGCGGTGCTGATCCTGCTTGGCACTTTGAGTTTCGAGCAGTTGCCGGTGACGCGGTTTCCAAACATCGACATTCCACTCGTCTCCGTCGTCATCACGCAGTCCGGCGCCGCGCCCGCCGAGCTTGAAACACAGGTCACGAAAGTCGTCGAAGATTCGGTTGCGAATATCACCGGTGTCAAACACATCACGTCGACGCTGACCGACGGCACCTCGACGACAATTTTGGAATTCCGACTCGAAACCGATACCGATCGCGCCTTGAACGACGTCAAAGACGCGATCTCGAAGGTTCGAGGCGACCTTCCGCGCACCATCGATGAGCCGGTGATCGAACGCATCGATGTCGAAGGCCAGGCGATCCTGTCGTTCGCGGCAACAGCGCCCGGCATGACGCTTGAAGAGCTTTCATGGCATGTCGACGACGTGATCAAACGCCGACTGCAAGCGACGAAGGGCGTCGGACGCGTCGAGCGTTACGGCGGGGTCGACCGCGAAATTCGAGTTAAACTCAACCCCGATCGACTATTGGCCTTTGGCATCAGCGCCGCTGACGTAAACAAACAGGTGGCCGCCACCAACGTCGATCTCGGATCGGGACGCGGCGAAGTCGGCGGTCAGGAGCAAGCTATCCGCACACTCGCCGGGGCGCGGCGCGTGCAGACATTGGCAGATGCCAAAATTATTCTCGCCGGCGGACGGGAAGTTCGGCTCAAAGATCTCGGCCAAGTCGTCGATGGCTCCAGCGAGCAGCGATCGTTCGGCAGGCTCAATGGCCAGCCGGTCGTATCGTTCTCGGTCTTCCGGACCAAGGGCACGAGCGAACTTTCCGTTTCGGATGCCGTCAATGCTACGTTGAAGGAACTCGAAACTGCTTATCCCGACGTCAAGCTCACGAAGATCGACGACGCCGTTTCCTATACGCGGGGTAACTACGTCGCGGCGATGGAAGCGCTCATCGAGGGCGCAGTGCTCGCGGTTCTTGTCGTGTTTCTTTTCCTGCGCAACATTCGCGCGACGCTGATTTCTGCGATTGCGCTGCCGCTTGCAGCGATCCCGACGTTCTGGGCCATCAGCGCGATGGGATTTTCGCTAAATCTCATCAGCTTGCTCGGCATCACGCTCGCGACGGGCATTCTCGTCGATGACGCCATCGTCGAGATCGAAAACATCGTGCGCCACATGCACATGGGCAAATCTCCATATCGTGCAGCGCTCGAAGCTGCGGACGAGATCGGCCTCGCGGTCATCGCCATCACACTGACGATTGTCGCGATCTTTGCGCCGGTGTCGTTCATGGGCGGCATCGCCGGACAATACTTCCGGCAGTTCGGCATGACGGTCGCGGTGGCGGTATTGTTTTCGCTACTGGTGGCTCGCCTTATCACCCCGATGATGGCCGCATACATGATGCGGCCGGTGCCAGAGAAGCCTCACGCCGACGGCGCGTTGATGCGTTTCTATACGCGGTTCCTCGCGATGACGCTGCGCTGGCGGTATATGACGCTCGTTGCCGGCGTCGCGCTGTTCTCAGCATCCATTTATGCGACGACGCTGCTACCAACGGGCTTTATGCCGGACGAAGATACGTCTCGTGTCGTCGTCGCAGTCGAACTTCCTCCCGGTACGCAGCTCGACGATACCCGTGCCAAAACCGATCAGATGGTGAAGATCCTGCGGACCATTCCGGAGGTTTCCCAAGTCTTCGTGCTCGGCGGAACGAGCCCGACTGGTCAGCTGGACATTCGCCGAGCCTCGCTCTTCGTAAAGCTCGTGCCGAAGACCGAACGAAAGCTCACGCAAAAGCAGATCAAGACAATCATCGCCTCGAAACTTGCCGACGTTCCGGACAGCCGGGCCTGGTACATCAACGAACGCGGCGAGCGCGAGCTGTCATTCTCGATGCTGTCGCGAAACGGTGATGACCTGAACCGGGCGATCGGCGAGGTCGAGGGCGCGTTGCGTCTGGTTCCAGGCTTTCGAAACGTAGCGGCGACGGGTTCCACGGAGCGCCCGGAGATTCAAATCGTGCCGCGCCTCGACGAAGCCGCGCGCCTCGGCGTTGCGCCCGAGCAGATCTCAGAGACCATTCGTGTTGCGACGATCGGCGATGCCGACTTCAATCTCGCGAAATATACTGTCGGCGACCGGCAGGTCCCGATCCGCGTGCAGCTCGACGAAGCGACACGTACCGATCTGAAACGGATCGAGCAATTGCGCGTCACCAACATGGCCGGAAAAGCCATTCCGCTCACCGCCGTCGCGGCGGTCGAATTCGGCCGTGGCCCGGCGTCTATCGAACGCTACGACCGGCTGCGGCGCGCCGTCGTCGGCGTCGATCTCGACCGTGGTGTGCCGATGAGCGTGGCGCGCGAACGTTTTCTCAAGGTCATCAACGATCAGAACCTCCCAGCGTCGGTTAGGCTGCAGCCTTCAGGCGACGCGGAGATTCAAGACGAAGTGGCGAATGGCTTCATCACCGCGATGGGTACCGGCGTTCTGATCGTTCTCGGGTTGCTGATCCTGCTCTTTGGCAGCGTCTTCCAGCCCGTCACGATTCTCTTGTCGCTTCCGCTCTCGTTCGGCGGCGTGGCGTTGAGCCTGCTTGTTACCGACAATTCGATTAGTATGCCGGTTTATATCGGCCTGCTGATGCTGATGGGCATCGTGACGAAGAACGCGATCATGCTCGTCGATTTCGCCATTGAAGAGATTGCCCACGGCGTCGAACGCCGCGAGGCGATTATCGACGCGGGCCGCAAACGGGCTCGCCCCATCATCATGACGACACTGGCGATGGCTGCAGGCATGCTTCCCAGCGCCTTTGCGCTCGGCGACGGGGGTGAGTTCCGGGCCCCGATGGCGATCGCAGTGATCGGCGGGCTGCTGGTATCGACGATGCTATCGCTGGTCTTCGTGCCGTCGTTCTTTACCGTAATGGACGACTTCGGCTGGCTGATGCAGCGCATCTTCGGGCGCTTCGTCGGCCCAACGGACGAACCGGGCAACGATGCCCAATCTCCCGCCGGGCCGGCAATCGCTGAACATCGTCCGCTTCCGCTCGCGGCGGAATAAAATAGAAAGGAATGTTCTAACGGGGAATTGTGCGTGACATGTACGGTCACTACGTTGCGGCATAGCGATCGCAACGCAAGGACCCCCCGCCATGTTCGACGCCAAATCCATCCTCGAAAACATTGTTCGCGGTGCCGCGCCCTCTCAGCCAGCCAGCGCTGGTGGCGGCGGCAGCCTCAGCGACATCATAAACGAAATCGGAAAAAGCCTGAGCCAGCCGCAGGGTCAAGCGCCTGCGGGCGCGCAGCCGGCCGGCGGAGCACAGGGAGGCAGCCTTGGCGACATCCTCGGCAACCTCGCCCGTCAATTCGGTCAACCGTCTTCCGCCGGCGCAACACCCAGTCAAGGACAGCCGCTTCCCGGTCCCGGCGCTCCATCGGCAAACGCCAATCCCGATCTCGGCGATATCTTGGCTCAGCTCAAGGACAAGCTCAATCAAGCGGGCGGCTCGATGACGGACGGTGGCAGCATCACCGACGTGTTGGGCAAGATATTCACACAAGCCACGCAGGGCGCGAGCGAGGGGGCGGCGCGCATCGGCGAAGCGACCGGCGCGACGGATGCCCTAGGTCGCGCTGCGGCCGATCCGAAAAATGCGCAGATCCTGGAGCAGCTCAAGAGCCTCGTGCAGAATAATCCGTTCACGGCGGGTGCGGCGGCGGGCGGCCTTGGCGGTCTCGTGCTCGGCACGCGCGCCGGACGCTCGATCGCGGCCAGCGCCGCCAAGCTCGGTGCGCTCGCGATGATCGGAGGCCTCGCCTACAAAGCCGTTCAGAACTATCAAGCTGGCAAGCCGCTCGTTACAGGTGCGGCGTCACCGGTATCGCCGCCGGCCGGCTCCGGTTTCGAGCCTGCTGCGGTGACCAACGATGCCGCCGCCCACTATATTCAAGCGATGATCTCGGCGGCGGCCGCTGACGGGCGCATCGATTCCGATGAACATGCCAAGCTTATCGCCAGCCTAACGCAGGCTGGCGCAGGTGGAGAAGCGGAAGCATTCCTAGCGCAAGAACTGAACAGCCCGCGCTCAGTTCAGCAATTGGCGGCGTCGGTTACGTCGCCGCAGGAGGCCGTTCAAATGTACACGGCGGCGCGCATTGCGATCGCTGATGACTCGCCTGCTGAAAAGCAATTTCTGACGGCGCTCGCCGCCGCGCTAAATATAGACCCGAAACTTGCCGCTCACGTCGATGCGACGATGCAGGCTGCGGCTTGATCTCAACGACTGCCGTGCCGGGCCGCATGGCCTGATGACAAAAAAGACAAACGAAAAGGGCGCCGACGATTTCAGTCGGCGCCCTTCGTTTAGCTAGCAACGATAGGGTGTGCGCTCAGTTCGTCTTCGACGTACCGCTCGAGACGGCCGAAGCCTGATTGTTGTCGAGCTTGAAGAAGGTATCGACGCGCATACCGATGAAGAGCGGCGGGTGGCCATCGAGTGTGACCATCACCTCGATAACCTCAAGATCATTCGGACGTCTCGGACCGCGCGTTGCAATGCGCGGAGCCCCGAGCGACTGAGAAATCGACGTTACCGTGCCTTCGAACGTCTTGTCGGGGAAGGCATCCGCTTTCACGACGACGCCCTGACCGACGTGAACCTTGGCAGCGTCGCGTTCTTCGACTTCAGCGCGAAGACGTAGGCTCGACATGTCGCCAAAGACAATCAGCGCGCTGTCGGGCGAAGGCACGGCGGTTTCGCCAACTCTTGCCAATACGTTCAAGACCGTGCCGTCGAAAGGAGCGCGGATGCGCGTCCGCTCGAGAGCAAGCTCGGCCGACGTCAGATCAGAACGCGCAAGCGCCAGCGAAGATTCGAGTCGCTGCGGCAGTGGCATACCGGGCTTGGCGTCGACCTCTGCGAGCTTCGACTTAGCGGCCTCGAGCGCGTCCTCTTTGGATGCGAGATCCTTGCGCGCATTTTCTACGGCATCGGCGTTGCCCTTATCCGTCTTCGAGGCACGGAACGCTGCATCAAAGGCTTCGTGCGCGGCGAAAACATCGCGATGCGCTTTGGCGACGGCGTCTTCGGCATTGCGCCGATCCAGAGCCAAGCCCGTAGCCTGTTCCTCACTGCGCTCGCGTTCGCGTACACCTGCCTCCGCGGCGGCAGCGGTAATCTTGGTGTAGTAGTCAGAGTCGTCAAGGCGCAGCAGCAGATCGCCCGCCTTCGCCTGATCGTTGGTCTTGGCCAGCACCTCGACTATTTTGCCGCCGACTTCACTGGCGATCCTGACCTCGCCGTCCTTCGGCTCGACACGTCCTGTCGCGGAAGCCGCCCATTGGGCTACGGGCGCGGTCGTATCAGCGTGAGCGGTGCCGGTCAGCTCGCTGAGGGAACCTTGGTCGCCCACGAACTGAATACCGAAACCCACTGCGATCGCGAACGCCGCCGCAACCAGAATGGTCGAGACAGCGGGATCAATCTTCTTAAGCATGCAGCTTTCGCCTCTTGGTCAAATCGGTAATTTCGGGGGCGTTGATGCCTTCCGGCCGGCGCTCTTCGCCGACGATCTTGCCGTCCTCGATCCGCACGACGCGGTCGGCATAGCCCAGGGTTCTCGGATCGTGCGTGACAGCAAGCACGCTACGACCCTGTTCCTTGGCGATTCTTGAAAGCAACGCCATGACGGCGTGGCCATTCTCGCTGTCGAGAGCCGCGGTCGGCTCGTCCGCCAGCACAATCGATGGCGAAGAGGCGATGGCACGTGCGACAGCGACACGCTGCTGTTCGCCGCCTGAGAGATTGCGCGGATAATTGGTGAGGCGATGGCCGAGGCCAACCTCACGTAGAACTTCTTCCGAACGACTCGTCGCCGCGAAGCCCTTGACGCCTCTTACATCAAGCGCGATGCGCACGTTCTCGAGCGCGTTCAGTGTCGGAAACAGATTGTAGGACTGGAAGATGAAGCCGATGTGATCGCGGCGGACTTTGGCAAGCGCCTCGGGCGAGAGCCCTTCGATCGGCTCGCCGGCAATGCGGATGACACCGGACGTCGGCTTCATAATGCAGCCGAGGATCGATAAAAGCGTCGTCTTGCCGGAGCCCGATGGCCCCATCAGCAGTGTCAGCTCTCCGGGCACGAGATCGAGCGATACGCCTTTCACCGCGATCACTAGACCGGCGCCGGCGCCGAGTTCCTTGACGATGTTGTCGGCATGCAGAACTGTGGACGTCGTCATCTGGAGAACACCGTGGCCGGATCAATTTTTGTGACCTTGACGATGGCCGAGAGCGCCGAGATCGCACACATGAAGAGCGTCAGTGCAAAAAGCCAGAACGCCAAGCCGGGCGTCATAACGAGTGGTAGCGATGAATTGCGGCTAGCATATAGGATGAGCAGCGCAATCATCATTCCTAGCACGTAACCCATCACGGCGCTGAGGCCGGCCTGGGCCAAAATCACCTTATGAATGTAGCCCTTGGACGAGCCTAGCGCACGCAAGGTCGCGAATTCGTGAATGTGGTCTTTGGTGCTCGAATAGAGCGTTTGCGCGACGATGACGGTGCCGACGAGACTGCCGAGAATGGCGCCGCCAATGAGCGCAAGACCCGCGCCTGTCCGGAACAACCATTGCAATAAGCTGCGGCTTTCAAACTCGTCCTTGGTCAGCACGTCGGCGGAATCCAGCCGCTTTGCCAGATCGGCTTTGACCTTGGCTGCGTCGGCACCCGGCGCCAATTTCACGAGCAGAAATGTCGATTTGTCGTCATCGGCGCCGAGCAGTTGTCGCGCGCGACTGAGCGTCGTGTAGGCATAAGGCGACTGGGTGAATGAGCGGATGCCCTCCGTGAGCGCCCGGATTTTCACACGCCCCGTGGCGACCTGCGCCGTGTCGCCGATGCCGTTGACGCCAAGTTCGCCGAGATAGGTGCTATCGACCGCGATGGCATCGGGGGCCTTGATATCTTCAAGCGTACCTTCGGTAAGAGACCAGGGAACGAGGCCGCCGTCGTCGCTATCGGCGCCGATGAGGACGACACGGGAGGAACCACCCGACGGTTTGCGCCATTCAGCGAAGGCCACAACGATTGGGACCACGGATTCGACGCCGGGCGTCGCCAGCGCTTGATGACGCTCACGGTCCGACAGAAGCAGGCCGCCATCTTCGAAGCTCTTGGCGCCGAACGTGGTAATGAAGAGGTCGGCGTTCGAATGGGCGATATTAGCAGTGATCATCCTGCTCGAACCGAGATAGAGCCCAAGCTGCACCGCGACCAGAACGATCGAGAAAAGAATGCCGATCAGCGTAACGGCAAGGCGAACGCGATCATGCAGTAAATTGCGCAGCGCGAGTGTGAAAACCATTTGCGTGCAAATCTTTCGTGTGTTGCCAAATCCGGCCGCCGGCATATTGCCGGTAAAAAACGCGACGAGCAGGGGCCGGGCCACGTACAGCGTCGTATAGCTCTAATGTGCGGCTGCTACTACCTTGAAACACCCGAGCAACGCGCGCGAAATGACACTAGATCTTACTGCGATGTCCGGTTCGCAATCGCGTTATTAAGGAAAGTCTTAGCTGCGGTTTAACAATTTGGCTCCAATGTTTTGCCGTTTTCGAGGCATAGGAGTAGAAATGTCGTCCCTTGCTCTGCGGTTTATTGTCATGCGTTACACGAATATTACCCGGCGTTCAGTTGTATCGCTCCGTGCCGTAGCCGCCGTGGCCGGCGTTGCCATATGGGCGATGCCCGCATCCGCCACACCGCGCGAGGTCGGTATCTGGTACGACGATACCGGCAAGGGCGCCGTCAAGATCGAGGTCTGCACTCCTACAACGCTTTGCGGCAAGATCTACTGGCTCAAAGAGCCGCTGACGGCGCAAGGTCAGCCGAAGATAGATCGTTACAATCCGGAACCGACGATGCGCAAGCGTTCGATTTGCGGCCTGCCCGTGCTCGGCAATCTGGAACAGCTTTCGGATGGCGGCTTCGACAACGGTTGGGTTTACGATCCCAAAGAAGGCAAGTCCTATAGCGTTGCCCTCGAACTCATCGCGCCCGACAAACTGCAGGTTACGGGCTATAAGGGAATGAAGTTCCTCGGCAAGTCGTTCATCTGGACGCGGGCGCCGGACGATCTGCCGGCGTGCACGTCTGACACGGCCGATGTTCCTGGTAAGAGCAGCGAAGAAGTCGCAAGCACAAAGGCTGCGATGCCGCCGGCCGCCAAACTCGGCGCGTCAAAAACAGCCGCTTCAAATCACAAGAAAACGAAGAAAGCCGCCCGTGCTGCTACTCCGCAGCCCCCAGTTGCTTCGAATTAGCAGAGACCTGCTTCCGGCCGGCCTTGGCTGCAGCGACCGCCATGATGCGGTCGACGAATTCGACTGTCCTGTCAATAACATAGCCCCGCTGACGATCGAGCGTCACGAGATGGTAGCTGTCGTCGAGCACCGACACTTCGACCATTCCGCCAAGCTTACGCTGCAGGGCCATCGTATTCTTGATATCGCTCTGGTCGTCGTGGCGCGGATGGAAAATCAACGTGTGCAGTTTCACGAGCGACAGCATTGGCCGCACGTTTCTGACAAGTGAGAAGAATTCATAGACGGTGCCGCCGCCGCGCACCGTGATGTCAGCCGGCATGTTATCGGCGCCGCGCATCGCGTCGAGAGCGAAATTGCGCACGCGCTCATCCTTGATGCCATAGGGTGCCGGCGTGCGGAATGTGAAAAGCCGCGCCGTCCATTTGTCGGTAACGAGGTGGAACAGTTTGATTATTTTCGGAATCGCCCAGCCGTTGACGGACAACGTCGGCGCATAAAGCATCAGGCCCGAGGCTTGATCCTGTCGGTAGGCTGCGAGCCTCAACGCCAAAATCGAGCCGGCCGAGGCGCCGCCGATAATGACCGTGTCGCACATGCTTCTGAGATCGTCGAACGCCTTGGAGACTGATTCATACCAGTCCTGCCAGGTGGAGAGGCCGGAAACGTCGGTGCCAAATGTCAGGCCAGGGACAACGGGACAATAGACTGTCATACCCTTGCGGGAGAGTGCATGCGCGACTGACTTCATTTCGAGTGGCGATCCGCCCAGGGAGTGGACCAGCAACACGCCCGAAGAACCGCCGGGGATGAAGAGACTGCCGCGAGGGGCCTGAAATTTCTCTTTATTTTTCATTATGTACATTGCACTTGCTGTGACACCGGTCGAACGCTCTTTACGACGCAGCCGCGTGGGATGCCAACGCAACTTTGTCGCGTCGCCGTAGAATTAAAAGACTAGTGGGCTTCCCGCAGTTGAGATTTAGTTTGTGAAGCTATTACGAAGCCGCTGAAAAGGCCATACCTTTCGAGATCGGTTCGGCACCGTTTGGTAAACATGGACCTGATGCCGCACCGCGATGACGAGTTCGGGCAGGAGGTTATTCGGCGTTCTTGTTGCCGCAATGCGGCATAAAAAGGGTAAGCCCGTGCGGCGAATTATTCCTGCCCATCGGGAAAGCATTTCACGTGTCGATAGTTCCGCGGCGTCGCTTGCGAAATGACGTCGCGAATAGTCTGAGCTGTCGTGCTTGCGTGAGCGTCGGATGCCAAGCCTCGACGTAAAAAAGTCTGTCGTCGCCGACGATCGGCGTTCTAGTCACTGTTCGTCCGCAATCTCTGATTTATACTTGATACAACACTTAGGGAAGCGCCACGCCGCTTCACCACTGGGATTTGGTTGAAGTGAACTTCTCGCTGCGCCTCCCGATTTCCGCCCTTACTGCTATTGCTGTCGCGTCGAGCCAGTTGCCGTTTACGGCGATCGCGGCCGAAAGCATCAGTCGCGCCGACTACGAAGCGTGCCAGGCTCATGACGACGCGGGCTTGAGGTCCGCGGTCACCGCAATCGTCAGCAACGCAATCACGAACGGCACCAAAACGATCGACTACAAAGCTCTCGTCGCCGAGCAATGGCGCGAACGCAACCTCGATCAGATTATCGACAGCCGGGTCGACATTGCGATTGCAGAGATCACCAACGAGACGAGCTGGTCGGAGCGGCTTCAATCGTTGGCCAACAGCGAGAAGGCACAGCAGCTCGCAACCGCCGTCGCCGAGCGCGTTTACCGTTCCGATGCGGTGAAATCCGCCATAGAGGATCTTGCCTCCGGCGTCGCCAAGGAGGTCGGTAAAAGCATCGAATTTGCGAGTTCGGACGCTACCGGGTCGCTGCTTCAATGCCTCAAGGCGTTCGTCGGCCCGCGTTATGGCGGCGCCGTTGCAGATGCGCTCGCGGGCGATGCCGGCAAGGGCGTCGTGGTCGATCCAAACAAGGGCTCCAGCGGCGTCTCGGCTGGCTCGGTTTTGCAAGAGTCGGGTGGCGGGCTCGCCGGCGCCACGATCCTCATCGTTCGACGCCAGCTCGCCAATCTAGCGGAACGCGTCGGGCAGCGGATCGTCGGCAGCGTGCTGTCACGTCTCGTATCGGTCGTCGCGGGCGGGGTCGGTCTGGTCCTGATTGCCAAGGACCTCTGGGACTTCCGCAATGGGGTCCTGCCGATCATCGCGACCGAGATGAAAGCTCCTGCCACCAAGGAAAAGGTGCGGGAAGAGCTGGCCAACACGATCTCGAGCCAGATGAACGACCACGTTAAAGAGATCGCGACGGCCGCGGCCGATCAGGTCATCGAGGTTTGGCAGACGTTCCGGCGGGCCCACGCGCTCGTGCTTAAGATTGCCGACCAAAACGGCGAGTTCCGAAAGTTTCTCGACGGCGTCAATCCACAGTCGCTGCCGCGCCTCGACGAGGTCGTGTCAATCCTCGTCGCCTCGGAGGGCGAACCGGCAATTCTGCGCCGGCTTCAGGACGGCTCGCTCAATAGTGCCGTGCATTTGATGCCCGAGAAGGGCCTAGAAATCGCCCGCGACACTAACTCCGTCGCCGCCGGCTTGGAGTGGACGGCTCTCGCGAGAAATAACCTCGACCGCGTCGTGGATTATGAGTTGCATCGCCGCATTGACCCCAAGGATCTGACGACGGCCTCCCTCGACCGAATTCTGGCCCTGAACAATCGAGCAGCGATCATCAAGATCGCGAGCATCCCACCGGCCGCCCGGGACGCGTTGTTCAGCCTCGATTCGAGCGACCTCAATGCGCTGCTCCGGGCGCTTTCGGAGGACGAACTCAGGGCCTTAGCCGGCTATCTTGATGGTCTGAAGCCCGGACCCCGTGAACGGGTTCTAAAGGCGATCGCGGCCAGTCCCGCCAAAATGCAGCTGCTTGCGTCTCGCCGCGTCCGTGAGCGGATCATCGCAAGTAGCGATCAAACGGCTGCCGCGGACATGATGCTGAAACCGGCGAGCGGACTTTCGCCGCGCGCGTTCATCGACGATGCCAAGCTCGCCTGGGAGGGCCGCGTCGTGCCGCTGCTTATCTGGGACAAGCATCCGCAAGCTCTGGTGTTGGCAGGATTTCTAGGCTTGATCGTGCTGGTGTGGCTCACTCGCCTCTTTCGGCCGAGACGTTTGCCGCCGACGCCCGCAGCTGGGGCATAGACGGGTCAGACGCCGCCTTGGCGGGAAAGCTGTCCACATACAATCATGCCTGCTCAGTCCCAGCCTGCATGGCTCCCTGCTATATAGATTCGCCGGTCAGTGACGGACCCGTGAAGCAACAGGGGGCGATCATGCGCATGCGGTTCAGAAGCGAAGACGGAGTGGGTGATATGGGACTTAAGGCGCCGGGTATTATTACTTTTATGCTCTCCGTGATCCTGACGGTAATTGTCTTAACGTCCAAATTTTTTGGCGCCGACATTCCCGGGCTCACCGGCAATGAATCGTGGGCTCTCCTCGTTTCCTATTCCATCCTCATGCTTGGTTGCATGGTGCGCGGAATGTAGCAGCGGTAAACGTCGCTCACGCAGTTTGTCGCCTTAACTTACCCAGAAATTGAGCTAATAACCGTTGAATAATGTGCGCTCGTGTCGCGCGGCAACCCGCGGAATGGAGCGTCATTATACGGCTCATTATCGATCAGGGTATGCCGAACGAAATGCCAGAGACGTTTGCGCGCCGTGCGCGCCTGTCTTCGAAAGCCATCCTGACGGCCGTCGCCCTGACGTTGGCGGCATTGATCGCAATTGGGATCGC
>DATBRP010000287.1:0-5130 GCA_036560245.1 Hyphomicrobium sp. | reverse complement strand
CATCCATGACCGCAAGCTTCCCGACAAGGCGATCGACGTGATCGACGAGACGGGCGCGTCCCAGATGTTGCTGCCTGAAGGCAAGCGCAAGAGGAAGATCACCACCAAGGAGATCGAGGCGACCGTCGCGGTGATGGCCCGCATCCCTCCGAAGACAGTCACCAAAAACGACGCCGAAATCATTTCGCATATCGGTCGCGATCTGAAGCGGCTGGTGTTTGGCCAGGACAAAGCGATCGAAGCCTTGTCGAGCGCGATAAAACTCGCACGTGCCGGTCTTCGGGAACCCGAGAAGCCGATCGGCTGCTACCTGTTCTCAGGCCCGACCGGCGTCGGCAAGACGGAGGTTGCAAAGCAGCTTGCGAACTTGATGGGCGTTGAGCTCCTCCGTTTCGACATGTCGGAATACATGGAGAAGCACACGGTCTCGCGCCTCATCGGCGCGCCGCCGGGATACGTCGGCTTCGACCAAGGCGGTCTCCTGACCGATGGCATCGATCAGCATCCGCATTCGGTACTGCTGCTCGATGAGATCGAGAAGGCACATCCGGATCTGTTCAACATCCTGTTGCAGGTTATGGACCACGGCAAGTTGACGGATCACAACGGCAAGTCGATCGATTTCCGCAACGTCGTGTTGATCATGACGACGAACGCAGGTGCGTCGGATATGGCCAAGCCGCCGATGGGCTTCAATCGTGCAAAACGCGAGGGCGAGGATACGGAGGCGGTGACGAAGTTGTTCACGCCCGAGTTCCGCAACCGTCTCGATGCCATCGTGCCATTCTCGGGATTGCCGCCGGAGATCATCGCTCAGGTCGTCGAGAAGTTCATCTTCCAGCTCGAAGCGCAATTGGCCGACCGCAGCGTCTCGATCGAGCTCTCGGATGAGGCAACAAAGTGGCTGGCAGAGAAGGGCTACGATGACAAATTCGGTGCTCGGCCACTGGCGCGCGTTATTCAGGAATACATTAAGAAGCCGCTGGCCGAAGAACTGCTGTTCGGAAAACTCGAGAACGGCGGCACCGTAAAGGTGATGGTCGCGGGCGAAGGCGCTGATCGCGTACTCGCCTTCGACTTCCTGCCGCTCGATCCGTCGAAGAAGGCAAAGACGCCGGACGATGAAGAGACGGACGACGACGACGGCCCGCAGCCGGTGCTCGCCGATGCGACTCCCAAGAAGGCGCTTCCCGGACCGAAAGAAAAGGGCGACAAGCCGAAAGAGTCGGGCGCGGTTCCAAGCGTTCCGCGCAAGAAGAAAGACGATTGATCTCGCGACGCGGCATCACAGCCGCGTCGTCATCCTCGCTGAGCGAGCGCCCCTAGGCGTAAGCGAAGCGGGGATCCAGCGTCAAAATCGTCGAAGACACAAAAAATCTATATCGCCGCCTCTGGCGAGTCTTACGCTGGATCCCCGAACGCGATCGCCAGTTCGCTCACGCACTCGAGGATGACGGGGAGCAGCTTTCCAAAAATTCAATCGACCAGCAGCGGCGTTTTTCCAAAAAGCGTCGTGTCGTCGAGATGTTTGACGAGAAAGTTAGCGACATCGGCGCGCGAGATGAAGCCGCCTCGCCAATCCTTCATCTCGGTCAGAACTTTATAGTGCCCCGTCGCCGGCCTGTTCGTTAGCCCGCCCGGGCGAACGATCGTCCAATCGAGACTGCTCTTCATCACGATATCTTCGGCCAGATCCTTGTCATTGTAGACCCGCTGCAGCACGAGCGGAAAAATCAGATTGTCGTAGAGGAATGTGATGCGGCCGCGGCTGTTGCCGGCGCCGGCCCCCGTCACCATCATCAATCGGCGGACATTCGCTGCCAGCATGGCATCGACAAGAATGCGCGTGGAATCGGAGAACAGAGTCGTGCCGAAAATGAGGTCGGACGCACTGCCGACGCCAACCGCGTGAATGACCGCATCGACGCCTTGGACTGCGGCGGCGACCTCTCCGCGAACGCAGGCGTCGCCGGTAATCTTCGTCAGCTTCGGGTCGGTGATCGCGATCGTTGGCGCGGAACGCGCGAAGGCACGCACGTCATGCCCCGCCGCAAGTGCGGCTTTCACCGTCTCGAGACCGATACCGCGGCTGGCGCCGATAACCAGGATCGAGGCCATGAGAAAAACCTCCGCTACGCTGGATCGTTCGTCAACCTAGCAGACCGGCAGGATGAATCCGAGGGGCGAAGCGCCTTATCCGGCGAGCGCCGCCTTCAGCTTCTCGGCGTTGGCGGCGAGCACAGCCCCGTCTTCCATCTTCCGCGCGTGCGTTTGGAGGGCCTGCCCATCGAAGCGGGGAATGACGTGATAATGCAGGTGGAAAACGGTTTGCCCGCCGGCTGGCTCGTTGAACTGTGCGATGCTGATGCCGTCGGCGTTGAACGCCGACTTCGCGGCGATGGCTACCTTCTGCACAAGCGGCATGATCTTGGCGATTCCGGCCGGATCGGCGTCGAGTAGATTGCGCGATTGAGCCTTCGGCACGACGAGCGTGTGTCCCAGCGATTGCGGCATCACATCCATGAAGACGACCGCGTCGGCGTCCTCGTAGACTTTGTGACACGGAATTTCGCCGCGCAGGATCTTCGCGAAGATGTTGCTGGAATCATACGACATGATGCTCGCCCGGCTTTGTTGATGCACGCCGCGGTTGGTCGCTGCACGCGTGTTTAAGTCTCGTCTTTGCGATAGGGACCAAGCTCGGTCAAGTCGGCGGCGTAGCGGGTGACCATGTCGCGTTCCTGACGCAGGAACCGCTCGACGGCCCGGCGCAGGCTGGGGTCGGCGATCCAGTGTGCGGAATAGGTCTCGACCGGGAGATACCCACGCGCCAGTTTGTGCTCCCCTTGGGCACCGGCTTCGACACGGGCCAATCCACTACGAATGGCGAAATCGATGGCCTGATAATAGCAAACTTCGAAGTGGAGTGCCGGATGGTGCTCGATGGCGCCCCAATAGCGGCCATAGAGGCAATCGCCGCCTATGAAGTTCAGGGCGCCTGCAATGTAGCGGCCGTCGCGCTTCGCCAGAACGAGCAAGCAACGCTCCGGCATCGCTTTTCCAAGTTCCGAGAAGAAAGCCCGGTTGAGGTAGGGCCGACCCCATTTGCGGTTTCCGGTATCCATGTAGAAAGCGAACATGGCGTCCCAGTGCGCTTCCGTGATCTCCCCAGCGGTTACGCGCTCGATGTCGATGCCGGGCGCGATCGCGCTCTCTCGCTCCTTCCGTATCGCCTTGCGTTTGCGTGACGCGAGCGTCGCAAGAAAATCGTCGAAGGAGGAGTATTCGCGGTTTTGCCAATGAAATTGCTGGCCGGTTCGGGTCAGAAATCCAAGCGCTCTGAGACGAGCGGCCGTATCCGACGAAAGAAACGTCAGATGCACGGACGAGAGCCCGCCTTGGCGCGCAACTTCGATAGATGCAGCGGCCAGCAGTTGCTCGTCGGCGAAAGCCCTCGGGCCTGGCTTCACGAGAAGGCGCGGACCGGGGACAGGCGTAAACGGGATCGAGATTTGCAGCTTCGGGTAATAGCGACCGCCAGCCTCGGTATAGGCCTCGGCCCAGCCATGATCGAAAACATATTCGCCTTGGCTGTGCGATTTAACATAGGCCGGCGCCGCCGCCGCTACGTTTCCAGCTTCGTCCTCGAGCACGAGGTGACGCGGCAGCCACC
The DNA here is from genome assembly GCA_036560245.1 of Hyphomicrobium sp. GTDB lineage: Bacteria > Pseudomonadota > Alphaproteobacteria > Rhizobiales > Hyphomicrobiaceae > Hyphomicrobium_B. The sequence continues at coordinate 1,457 of DATBRP010000287.1, read as the reverse complement.
CGGTCTGGCGGCCGACAGCGCGTGAGTCTTCGAGCGCCTTGAGAAAGGCATGGCTGACGAAAGGGTTGAACGTCGCCGGATCGGGGTTAGCGCAAAGATCCCATTGCGCCGCGTCCACGGCAGCAAGGGATGGCAAGAGCTTCACAACGGCGTCGGACGATGTCGGCATGGGCAGAACGGTTGCGGCTGATGCAAGAGTTTATGCAACTCCTTCAAAAACGGAAGGGCAGAGCGGACCTGCCCGGATAAAGTCGTGTTCTTGGTTCGGTTGAACAAGGCAGGGCGCGCTAGACAAATGACGCAGGCTAAGGCTCGAAACCCTCGAAAATCATCGCGTCGGCCCACTCGGAGGCGATCCGCCGTTGTTTCGCAGTGCGGACCGTCCAGGTGAAGAGCGGCAAGTTCGCAACCGTCCGCACATATTCGGTGACGGGCGTCGGCAGCGCGTTGACCTCATAGGCGTAAAAGTCCGGAGCCACAGGCCCCGACTCCAGGAAATTGCGCAGCGATGCCGCGCGCTTGCGGCCAACCTTGCGCTTCCACCAGCCAACGCCGGTGTAGCTGCCGGAGACGATGCCGCGCGGGATATCGGGAGCCAGCGATTTGACTACGGTCATGACGGCCGGATCAAACGACATCAGTGCAATCGGACCTTGATAGCCTGATGCGGCCGCTCCGATCTTGTCTAGGAAAGCCTTTTGCGGTGGGTTCCACTCGCTCTTGATCTCGACGAGCAGCGGAACACGCCCGGCAACGAGCTCGAGTAATTCGGCAAATGTCAGGATCGGTGCGCCGCCAATACGATGGCGGAGAGACTTGAGCTGACGCCCCGTCACCTTTGCGACCGGACCGCGACCCTCGATCAGCCGGTTCAATGTTTCATCGTGGAACACGATCGGCAGGCCGTCGGCCGCAGGACGCACGTCGCATTCGATGCCGTAACCCTTGGCGATCGCCGCTTCGAAGGCCGGCCCGGTATTTTCGATGATCCCGCGCTTCGCCTGATGCAGGCCGCGATGAGCGATCGGACGCAGGAATGCCGCGCGGTCGAGCATGAGGTTAGCGGATTTTCACAATGGCATCGATTTCGACACACGTGCCCAAGGGCAAGCTCGCTACCCCGACGGCAGAGCGTGTGTGACGCCCGGCATCGCCGAGAACGGCAACGAGAAGATCGGAAGCACCGTTGATCACGGCCGGTTGTTCTGTAAATCCGGGCGCCGAAGCAACGAAGTCGGTCACCCTTAAAACCTGGACGACACGGTCAAGACTGCCAAGCGCCGCCTTAGCCTGCGCGAGCACATTAAGCGCCGCACGACGGGCGGCGGTCCGGCCTTCCTCGACAGAAACACCGGCGCCGAGCAGCCCGGTCAGCACCCGGCCGGTTTCGTCCTTCGCAATCTGACCCGATATGAAAAGCTGATCATTGGATATAAGGTGCGGGACGTAATTGGCGA
>DATBRP010000286.1:0-9521 GCA_036560245.1 Hyphomicrobium sp. | reverse complement strand
GCTCGTTCGCCTTGAGCGCTTCTGGTCGGACCAGATTCGCTATCGCCTCTGAGGAACCGGCGCGCCCGGTTCTTCGGCACTAAGACTAGCACTGCCGCCTATTTACGGCCGCACCGCAGCTTTGCGGGGCGGCCTTTTTGCTGTCTTGGGGGCTACGGCGATGTTGCCGTCAGGGCGCGCTGGGGTTGAAATCCGTGTTTTGTAAAAAGGAAAGGGCTCGTCCGGAGCGTTTGTCGCTTCTAGGGTGCGAGCGCGCCGGATGCCGCGCAGAAGTATATTATTGTTGCGTTAACCAACGTCGCGAATGCTTGCGGGTATAAGTTCTTAAGCAGGGCTGAAGTCGAAACGGGACTCGAAGCGGGACGGGGTCGATCGTGCGCAGGCAGAGCAAGGGATTTGAATTTGCGCAACGTGCGGGGCGGGCATTTCTCGCCACCATGCTGGCGCTCGGCTTTATCATAGCGTCAGGTGCGGGATGCCTCGGGCTTGGCCGCGCGGCAGCTCAAAGCACGGCCTGGATACAGTTCGGCCCGACCGGCAACGGGCCGGGCGGCACGACGTCAAACACTTACGATCCCGATTTCGTTCGCGAATGGGAAGCGAATCCGCCGAAGGGTTTCGCGACGCTCGCCAAGGCCAATATCGAGGCAACGAAGCAGGCGGTCGCCCGCTATACCGAGATCGTCGCTCGCGGCGGCTGGCCGCAATTGCCGGAGCCGCCGAACAAGACCCCGCGCGACAGCCTTATGCAGTATGGCATCACCGATGCCGCCGTCAGCCTGCTGCGCCAGAGGCTTGCCGCTTCCGGCGATCTCGCGGGCGGCAACACGTCGTCGACGTACTTTGATTACGACGTCGAAAAAGCGCTGCAGCGATTTCAAGCCTCGAACGGCCTGACGCCGACCGGCATTGCCGACAAGCGCACGATCGTGGCTTTGAACGTGCCAGCCGATGCGCGTCTGAAGCAACTGAAAGTCAATCTCGTCCGCTTGCAGCAAGTGGTGCCGACGACGGCCAGGAAATACGTGGTCGTCAATATCCCGGCGGCGCAGATCGAGGCCGTCCAGAACGGCGAAATCGTTGCACGCTACGCCGGTGTCGTCGGCAAGGCGGATCGCCCGACACCCCTTCTGCACACCCCGATCACGGACCTCAGCTTCAATCCCGTGTGGCGCCTGCCGCCGACGGTCATTTCCGAAGACCTGATTCCGCGCGGCCGTGAGATGCAGGCTAAGGGCCAGAATGTTCTGGTGAAATTCGGCATCGATGCTTACGCCAACGGCAAGAAGGTCGACCCGCAGAAGATCGACTGGGAGAAGGTCAAACCCGGGACCTACTCGTACAGTCAGCAGCCCGGTAAAGAGAACCCGCTCGGCTTTTTGAAGATCAACTTCGACAGCGCGCATTCAGTCTACATGCACGATACGCCGTCGGACCGAATTTTCGGACGCAACTTCCGCTCGGCGAGTTCCGGCTGCATTCGCGTCCACAATATCGAGAACCTCGCCGCCTGGCTGCTTGCGGATCAGAGAGGCTGGAACAGCGAGCGAATCGCCTCGATGAAAACGACGGGCGAGCGCCTCGACCTTCGTCTCAAGAAGCCGGTGCAGCTTCTCTTCGTCTACATCAGTGCCTGGGCGACCGCCGACGGCGTCGTGCAGTTCCGCCGCGACATTTACCAGAAGGATGGAATCGGCGAGGTCGCTTCGACCTACTGAGTCCTACGCCGGCAGGCTGGCGGTGGGCATCCGCCGCCTTATCGTCATGGCTGAGAAGGCGATGTCGCGCGAAGGTAGGCGGCCGCCATTCACGTCCGGCCCTCGAAAAACGGGGCAAAAGGTGTAAAATTTGCGGCTGGCCGGCACGTGACGAAAATTTGAGGCCAATGCGCGACGAATGAGCACTGGCCCTTCGCTTCCAAGCGAGCCATAAAGGCTGCAACATAAGATAATGAACGTTGTACTTTGGGAGCGAAAACCCTCTGATGACGTATGAGCAGAAGCTTGCAAGCGCCCTCGATGCAGTCAAAAGCGAGGGTCGCTACCGCACCTTCGCCGATGTGAAACGCCGCCGCGGCGCCTTCCCGAAAGCCGACGTTCTGAAAGGTGAGGCGCCCAAGCCGATCACCGTCTGGTGTTCGAACGATTATCTCGGCATGGGCCAGCATCCGAAGGTTCTTACGGCGATGCACGAGGCGATCGACCTCGTCGGCGCCGGTTCGGGCGGCACGCGCAACATCGCCGGCACGACGCATTACCACGTCGAACTCGAACGCGAGCTTGCCGATCTCCACGGCAAGGAATCCGCGCTGGTCTTTACGTCTGCATTCGTTGCCAACGAGGCGGCGCTTTCGACGCTGGCTCAGCTTCTTCCCGGATGCATCATCTTCTCGGACGAAAAGAACCACGCTTCAATGATCGCCGGCATCCGCAATGGCCGTGGTCCGAAGCAAGTCTTTCAACACAACGACCTGGCCGATCTCGAAGCCCGGCTGAAAAAAGTTCCGCGCGAGACGCCGAAGATCATCGCTTTCGAGAGCGTCTATTCGATGGACGGGCACATCGCGCCCATTGGCGCCATCTGCGATCTCGCTGAGAAATACAACGCGCTCACCTATCTCGACGAAGTGCACGCCGTCGGCCTTTACGGTCCGCGCGGCGGTGGCGTCGCCGAGCGCGACGGGGTCATGCACCGCGTCGATATCATCAACGGTACGCTCGCCAAGGGCTTCGGTGTCATGGGCGGCTACATTGCCGCCTCGCGCACGACCTGCGATGCGATACGTTCGTATGCGCCGGGCTTCATCTTCACGACGTCGATCGCCCCCGCCATCGCGGCTGGTGCGCTCGCCTCGATCCGTCATTTGAAGGCCAGTTCCGTCGAGCGCGATCGCCATCAGGAGCGCGCCCGCACTCTGAAGACACGTCTAACCGTCGCCGATATTCCGGTGATGTCCGGGCCGAGCCATATCGTGCCGGTGCTTGTCGCCGATCCGGTCCGCTGCAAGGCGCTGACGGACGTGCTGCTCGACCGGTACGGCATTTACGTTCAGCCGATCAACTACCCGACAGTGCCTCGCGGCACCGAGCGGCTGCGGCTGACGCCGTCGCCGCAGCACACGGACGCCGACATGGAGCATCTCGTCGGGGCCTTGTCGGAACTCTGGTTGCAGTGCCCGATGGCCTTGATGGAAAGTCTCGCCGCAGCCGAGTAACGCAGTCTCTCTGCCGTCCTCTCGTTTCCTGCAAATGAAACGGACCGTTTCCCGCGCTTTTATTACGCGGCGCGCGAGCCGGGCGGGGGAGTTGAGTGCTGGCGTTCCACCACGTACTATGGTTGAAAGCGCGTCTGACCTGGGCTCAACCCTCGGATCTACGCGAGTCCTAAAAATCATCCCTTCTCAGAGGAAAGCCTATGTCGACCGCACCGGCCGCTGGAACTTCGCAGACGTCTCGCTTTTTCAAGGCGCATGTGTCGGAAACCGATCCCGAGATCTTCAGCGCCATTCAGAAAGAGTTTGGCCGCCAGCAGCATGAGATTGAGCTGATTGCTTCCGAGAACATCGTCTCGCAGGCCGTGCTCGATGCCGCCGGTTCCGTGCTGACGAACAAGTATGCGGAAGGCTATCCCGGCAAGCGCTACTATGGCGGCTGCCAGTTCGTCGACATCGCCGAAGAAATCGCGATCGACCGGGCGAAGAAGCTGTTCAACTGCGGCTTCGCCAACGTGCAGCCGAACTCCGGCAGCCAGGCCAACCAGGGCGTTTTCAATGCGCTAGCAAAGCCAGGCGACACCATTCTGGGCTTGTCGCTTGCCGCCGGTGGTCACTTGACCCACGGCGCGCCTGTCAACCAGTCGGGCAAGTGGTTCAAGGCTGTGCACTACACGGTCAAGCCGGACTCGCACCTGATCGACATCGACGAAGTCCGCAAGCTTGCGCACGAGCACAAGCCGCGCATCATCATCGCCGGTGGTTCGGCCTATCCGAGAAAGATCGATTTCGCGGCGTTCCGCACGATTGCCGATGAAGTCGGCGCGCACTTCCTGGTCGACATGGCGCACTTCGCGGGCCTCGTTGCGGCCGGTCTCATTCCGAGCCCGTTCCCGCATGCGCACGTCGTCACCACGACAACGCATAAGACCCTGCGCGGTCCGCGCGGCGGCATGATCCTCACGAACGACGAGGACATTGCCAAGAAGGTCAACTCGGCTATCTTCCCCGGTATTCAGGGCGGTCCGCTGATGCACGTTATCGCCGCCAAGGCCGTGGCCTTCGGCGAGGCGCTGCGTCCCGACTACAAAATCTACATCCAGAGCGTCATGGATAATGCCAAGGCGCTGGGCGAGACGTTGGTGCAGAGTGGCTTCGCGCTGGTTTCCGGCGGTACCGACACGCACCTGATCCTCGTTGATCTCCGGCCGAAGAAGCTGACCGGCACCAAGGCCGAGAAGTCGCTCGGCCGTGCCCACATCACCTGCAACAAGAACGGCATTCCGTTCGACCCCGAGAAGCCGATGGTAACGTCGGGCATCCGTCTCGGTTCTCCGGCCGCCACGACGCGTGGATTCGGCGTTGCCGAGTTCCAGGAAGTCGGCCGTCTGATCACCGAAGTCCTCGACGGTCTGGCGAAGAACGGCGAGGAGGGGAATGCCGCGGTCGAGGAAGCCGTCAAGGCCAAGGCGACGGCGCTCTGCAATCGTTTCCCGATCTACGCCTAAATCACATCCGGAGCCCAAGGCTTCGATGGGCGCCGGAGCAATCCGGCGCCTTTTCCATATCCCGCAGAATATGTCTGTGCACGTGGCTACGGCATCTCGTGGTTGACGAGTTTGCAATGGGTCTTCCCTTCTGTTGATTTGGCGTCCACACCAGGGCCCGGTCGGCGGTAAGCCAAAAGCCGGCGTTGTTTCTGAGCCGCGAGGAGTGATCGATGCGCTGCCCGTTTTGCGGAAGCGAGGACAGCCAGGTTAAGGACAGCCGGCCGTCGGACGAAAACGCCGCGATCCGCCGCCGCCGGATATGCTCGGACTGCGGCGGACGTTTCACGACGTTCGAGCGCGTCCAACTTCGCGAACTGACCGTTGTCAAACGCTCAGGCCGCAAAGTTTTGTTCGACCGGGACAAGCTTTCGCGTTCGATCTCGGTGGCTCTTCGCAAACGCCCGATCGAACCGGAGCGGATCGACCGTCTGGTTTCCGGCCTTGTGCGTCAGCTCGAAAGCTCGGGAGAAACGGAAATCACATCGGCCGAGATCGGCGAACTTGTCATGGCCGCGTTGCGCGAGCTCGATCCCGTCGCGTACGTTCGCTTCGCTTCGGTCTATCGCGACTTCCGTGACACGGCCGACTTTCATGCCGTGCTGCGCGAGTTGGCTGCCGATACGCGCGAGCATCTTGAAATTGGCGAGCGCTTCGGTGCCGAACTCGACGAGGCGTCGAGCCAGAAGAAGCACTAGCAGCGATGTCCGAGCCGAAGAGCAGCGCATTCGACGCCGAGATGATGGCGATCGCGCTTCGCATGGCCGAGCGCGGTCTCGGCTCCACGACGCCCAATCCGTCCGTCGGTGCGGTGATCGCAGATGAGACAACGGGCGAAGTCCTTGCGCGTGCAACGACGGCGCGGAGCGGCCGGCCGCACGCCGAGACGATCGCCATTGCCGCGGCAGGCGCAAGGGCGCGCGGTGCAACGATCTACGTGACGTTGGAACCGTGCTCGCATTACGGACGGACGGGACCCTGTGCCGACGCCATCGTCGCCGCCGGTTTGAAACGGGCCGTTGTCGCGATTGAAGATCCCGACCCTCGCGTTTCCGGTCGTGGGCTCGACCGCTTGCGGACTGCCGGCATCGTCGTCGTGCGTGGTGTCGGAGCGGCAGACGCACGCCTGATCACGCGCGGCCACATCGTTCGCATCACCGAGCGCCGCCCCTTTGTGACGCTGAAGCTGGCGCTTGACGCATCGGGCGAGATTGCGCGCGGCAACGGCGTATCGCCGGTTTGGGTTACTGGAGAAATATCCCGTGCCCACGGAATGCTGCTCAGGGCGCGCTCGGATGCTATTCTGGTTGGCAGCGCCACGGTGCGCGACGACGACCCTGAATTAACCTGCCGGCTGCCGGGCCTCCTCGATCGCTCGCCCACACGGATCGTGCTGGCGAAGTCTCTGGACGTGCCGATGGGCGCGAAGCTCTTTCGAACGGCCTCCAGCATTCCGACCTGGATGATGACCGCGCCGGAAAGCGACGCCGGAAAACGCGCGCAGTTGACGTCGCATGGTGTTGAAATTCACGATGTTGCGATGGTCGGCGGTGAGCTTTGGCTGCCATCCATCATGGAAGCATTGGTCGCGCGCGGCATCACGCGCCTTCTCGTCGAGGGTGGTCCTCGTATATGGCGCGCATTCGCGAATGCGTCGCTCGTCGACGAGGTCATCCTCTATATGGCTGGAGCGCCATCGGATGACGAAGCGCTGAGCGCCGTCACACGCGGGCTCGGCCCTGTGGCGCTTTCGCTCGTCGACCGCCGCGTCATGGGCAGTGATACGATGTGGCGGCTTCACCGCGTCACGCCAAAGGAAGGACGCTAGGCGATGTTTACCGGATTGATTACGGATATCGGCGAGGTCACGGGCAAATCCGACGGCGGGTTCACGCTGCGCACGGCCTACGCGCTTCGCGCCGAGGATGCCGGACTGTCGATTTGCTGCGACGGCGTCTGTCTGACGGCGACGGCGATCAAGCCGCTCGGCAAGGGCGCGGAATTCTCCGTCGATGTTTCTAACGAGACGCTCGCGAAAACGACCCTCTCGGAATGGCGGCTTGGCACCCGTGTCAATTTGGAGCGGTCGCTGAGGGCCGGCGACGAGCTTGGCGGCCATATCGTCTCCGGCCACGTCGACGGTGTCGCTAAAATTGTCAGCATCACGCCGGATGGAGCCAGCAAACGCTTCCTTTTCGAGGCGCCGGAAAATCTGGCCCGCTATATCGCTCCCAAGGGTTCGGTGGCGCTGGGCGGCACGTCGTTGACCGTAAACGAGGTTTCGGAGTCTCGTTTCGGCGTCAATCTCATTCCGCACAGCTTGACGGTAACGACGTGGGGCGCGAAAACCGCCGGCGATCTGGTAAACCTTGAAGTGGACGTTTTCGCCCGCTACGTCGCGCGCCTCATGGAGTTTCGCATCTGATGTCGGGCTCGACACACCTACAAACCGCGTCAAGCGGCACTGTTCTGTCGCCGATCGAAGAGATCGTCGAGGAAATGCAGAATGGCCGTATGGTCATTCTTGTGGATGCGGAAGATCGCGAGAACGAGGGCGATCTTGTCATTCCGGCGCAAATGGCAACGCCCGACGCCATCAATTTCATGGCCAAGCACGGACGCGGGCTCGTCTGCCTCGCCTTGACGCAGGCCCGCGCGCATGAGCTTCAGCTCGATTTCATGGTGCGCACGAACGGCTCGCGCAATCGCACCGCGTTCACGCAATCGATCGAGGCGCGAGAGGGTATCTCGACCGGCATTTCGGCATTCGACCGTGCGCGCACGATTTCGACGGCCATCGATACGACAAAGGGCGCAGGCGATATCGTTTCGCCGGGGCACGTCTTTCCGCTCATCGCGCGCGAAGGCGGCGTTCTCGTGCGTGCCGGTCACACGGAAGCGTCCGTCGATCTCGCCAAGCTCGCCGGGCTTTATCCGGCCGCCGTCATTTGCGAAGTCATGAACGACGACGGCACGATGGCGCGCATGGCGGACTTGGCGGACTTCGCCAAAGTTCATGGGTTGAAGATCGGCGCCATCGAAGATCTGATCGCCTACCGGCTGAAGAACGACCGCATCATCAAGCGCGTGGCGAAGACGGAGGTTGAAACCTCGGTGGCCGGCGCCTTCGATCTTTATGTCTACGAGACAACGTCGGAACCCGCCGAGCATCTGGCGCTCGTCAAGGGCAACATTACCAAGGGCGGCCCGGTTCTCGTGCGCGTGCACCCGGTCAATGTGCTGCAGGATGTACTCAGCATCGGCGGCCGTGGCGACTGCGGCTCGGCGATCGAGCAGGCGATGCGCGCGGTGGAAGCCGAGGGACGCGGCGTGATCGTTCTCATCCGCGATCTGCGGCCGAAATCGGTATCCGAGTGGGTGGCACGCGGGCATGGTCCCGGCGCTGAGAAAGATATGAATAAAGAGCGCCGCCAAGTCGAAATCGGCATCGGCTCGCAAATTCTTTCCGACCTCGGCGTGACGGACATGGTGCTTCTCACGACATCGCCGCAGCATGTGTATGTCGGTCTCGAAGCCTTCGGGCTCCGCGTCACCGACACACGTAAAATCGAGTAGCATCGACATGGTTCAAAAGTCGCCGGCCGCGCCTCACGATGACAAGAGCGCGCATCATCTTCGTGCGCACATCCTCATCATTGAGGCGCCCTTCTATGACGATATTTCCGCTCTGCTCGCCGAAGGCGCCGTTGCCGAATGCGAGAAGCGCGGCATCACGTTCGAGCGCGTCGTCGTGCCGGGTGCCTTGGAAATCCCGCAGGTGCTTGCTGCGGCCGCAGCGGCGCGAGCGGCAGGCCGCACGACGTTCGACGGAGCGGTGGCACTCGGTTGCGTCATTAGGGGTGAGACGGCGCACTATGATATTGTCTGCAACAATGCCAACCACTGGCTGATGGAAATTGCGGTGCGCAACGAGGTTCCGGTGGGTAATGCTATTTTGACCGTCGATACGCATGCCCAGGCCGTGGCGCGCGCCGAAGGCGGGGTCCAAGGCAAAGGTGGGGATGCGGTTCGTGCCTGCGTCCGCCTGATCGAGATCAAACGCGCCTTTTGGGGAGCGCCGGCATGACGGCCAAGGAAAAGCCGAAGCCGCACGAAATCACGGCACGCACGGCGGCGCGTATCGCCGCCGTCCAGGCGCTTTACCAGATGGATCTCTCGGGAATCGATCTCAATGACGTCATCGCCGAGTTTCTGAATGAGCGCCTTTCCGGCGACAATCGCGATGAAATGCTTGCCAGCGCCGACCGGGTTTTCTTTGCAGACATTTTGCGTGCTGTCGTTCGCCGCCAGCGCGAGATCGATCCGATGATCGACGAGCAGCTTGCGATCGGTTGGCGGCTCGTGCGGGTGGATTCGATCCTTCGTGCCATTCTGCGCGGCGGTGTGGCGGAGCTTCTGGATCGCTCCGATGTTCCGGCGCGTGTCGCCATCAGCGAATATGTCAACGTCGCGCGGGTCTTTTTCGACGACGATGAGCCTCGCGTCGTCAACGGCATTCTCGACAAGCTGGCGCGCAGGCTGCGCACGGGCGAATTCGAGCGAAAGCCCGCGACGCCGTCGTGACCGGCGAACGCTTGGCGAGCTTCAGGCAATAAAGACATGTCTAGAACGCCCTTAGTGCAAGACGAGCCCGGCGCTCGCGTCGAAAGCGAAACCGAACTCGTACAGACCTATCTCGCGCCGCTGGCGGCGGGGATGCCTGGTACTTTTGGGTTGACGGACGATGCGGCCCTCATTCCGCA
>DATBRP010000285.1:0-10479 GCA_036560245.1 Hyphomicrobium sp. | reverse complement strand
GTGACGTAGTCGCCGAGGTCGCGGCAAATCTCGCGTGATTTCTTATAGTGGTCGCGGGCGATGTTCTCGCCCTTCAGATCGCACTCCAGAACCTCTTTGAGATTTTCGCCGATCATCAGCGGCGCGACATGCTGCAGGTTCGGGTGGCCGTCGAGAAAGATGATGCGGTCGATGAGCTTGTCGGCGTGGTGCATCTCCTCGATCGACTCTTTGCGCTCTTTCTTTGCGAGTTTTTTGTAGCCCCAGTTGTCGAGCAGCCGGAAGTGCAGCCAGTATTGATTGACGGCGCCGAGCTCGAGTTTCAGAGCCTCGTTCAAACGAGTGATGACGTCTTTGTTGCCCTTCATGCGCCGCTCCCAGCCGAAATGCCTCTAGGCCCGAGGCGTTGGTGCCACGAGCGATTAACCTACAGACACAACTAGCTGATTAGGGAAAGGATCACCAGAGGGAGCGAACGGGATCGCTTCCCTTGCAACAGAACTTTTTTTACGCCTACGCGACCGCGCGACGAGATGCGGATCTGCGGTTGGCGCGAGCCTCATCGAGGCGGCGTTGACGTTGCTCGCGGCGTTCCTCGATGCGAATGAGCTTGGCGCGGGCTTCAGCCAGCGCAAACGGGCAGACGTGCGTGCTCTGCGCCAGCCGGTCCATCGCGGCATAGATCGCCGAAACCGTGAGCGGCGCGCACGTGCAGCAGTTCATCTTCTTGTTGAGGTGACGAAAAACGACGCCGGGCGTCGGCAGCAAACCGGGGCCTGCACCCATGATTTCGGAGACGGCTCGCTCGATATCCCTATCGGAGATAACGGCACAGTGGCAGATAATCACGTTCGGCTCCAATCAATCGGGGTTCAAGGCCCCGGCATCGGACACCCGTAAGGGCAGTAGCTTCATAGTTGTGCGAAAAAGTATACTTTCGTCAAGTCTCCTTTTCACAAGGGGACATAATACGAAAATCCCGGAAATCAAAACCTTCCGAATAGGAAAGCCCATGCCGTATCAGCATGCCGGGGGTGCAAGGGTGTCGCAGTTGCCGTAAGCTTTGCCGGGGTGACACGGGGGCGCGGGCTGCAGATGGCGGCAACGAATTTGATTTCTTTGATCTTTTTTGCGCCGACCGGCCACGGGGGCGGTCATGGCGGCGGCCTGTGGCGCATTTCGCACCATCGGCGAAGCGATGCGGGCGCCTGTGGACCTCTCGGGTTTTCAGGGGCGTTTCCATCGTGACGCTGGCCGTTGCCTCCCGCGAATCGAAGGACGGCCACCTTGGTCCTGTCGTCACGATCGGCGTGCTGTTCTTCATCTTTGGCTTCGTCACCTGGCTCAATGGCCCGCTCATCACCTTCGTCAAGCTCGCGTTCAATCTCGACGACGTGAGCGCCTTCCTGGTGCCTATGGCGTTCTATCTGTCGTACTTTTTCCTGGCGCTGCCGGCGTCCGCCGTTTTGCGCCGCACCGGCATGAAGAACGGCATGGCGCTGGGACTTTTCATCATGGCGATCGGCGCCGCCGCCTTCGGCCATTTCACCACGGCGCGGCAGTACTCCGGCACGCTCGCCGGACTGTTTGTGATCGGCACCGGACTGTCGCTGCTGCAAACGGCGTCCAATCCCTACGTCTGCATTTTGGGCCCGGCCGACAGCGCCGCGCGGCGCATCGCCTTCATGGGCATTTGCAACAAGTTCGCAGGCTTCCTCGCGCCGCTCGTGTTCGGAGCGCTGGTGCTGCACGGCCTCGATCATTTCGACGCTCGCGTCAAAGCCGCGACGACGCACGAGGCGCGCGAAGCCTTGCTCGATGCTTTCGCCGCGCAGGTGCACGTGCCTTATATGATCATGGCGGCGTTGCTGGCGTGTCTGGCGGTTTGGATCGCGCGCTCGAAGCTGCCGGATATTCGGCCTGAAGGCGCGGTTGACGCCGGCACCGACGCGCGGCGCATTTTCCGCTTTCCGCACCTGTGGCTCGGCGTGCTGTGCCTGTTTCTGTACGTCGGACTGGAAGTGATGGCTGCCGACGCGATCGGCATCTACGGAGCGGGCTTCAATCTTCCGCTCGATGATACCCGCCTGTTCACGTCCTACACGCTGTTCGCGATGCTCGTCGGCTATGTGGCCGGCCTGCTGCTGATCCCGCGCGTCGTATCGCAGCAAAGATATCTCGCTATCTCGGCCGCGCTGGGCGTGCTGTTGACGATCGGTGCCTACCTGACGAGCGGCTTCGTGTCTGTGGCTTTCATCGCCAGCCTCGGCTTCGCCAACGCCATGATGTGGCCGGCGATCTTTCCATTGGCGATCCGCGACCTCGGTCGACACACCGAGACCGGCTCGGCGCTGCTGATCATGGGTGTCGTTGGCGGCGCGTTGATGCCCTACGCCTTCGCTCTGCTGAAACAGCACATCAATTTTCAGCTGGCTTATCTTGCCCTCGCGGTGCCGAGCTACCTCTACATCCTGTTCTACGGGGCGAGGGGCTGGAGCGCGAAACCACCGCAAACGTAAATAATTTTACCCGGGTATATTGACGACGTGTTTTATCCGGGTAATATGCCTTCAGCTTGATGCTGGAGCCAACAGATGGACGACATCCCGCAATTTACCGCCTTCGAGGGCACCCGCCGCATAACGACCGGTTCGCGCGCGCGGGTCGCACAGGCTCTCAACGCGCTTCTTGCCCGGCAACCCGATGCAGCGATCCTGATCTTCGACGATGCCACGGGCGGCCAGATCGATTTCGACCTCAGAGGCACGGGCGAGGAGATCGCGCCGCGTCTCGCAGGCTCTCAACTCTCTCAGGATGGTCCCGAAGCGGCCCGCGGCCCTGGACGCCCAAAGCTCGGTGTCGTGGCGCGAGAGGTGACGCTGCTGCCCCGACATTGGGAGTGGCTGGCGAAGCAACCGGGCGGCGCGTCGGTGACGCTTCGCAAACTCGTCGAGGACGCCCGTCGCGCAAATGCAGGAGCCGCAACAGCGCGCGAAGCGCAGGAGCGCGCGTATCGTTTCATGTCGGCGATGGGCGGCAACCTACCGGGTTTTGAAGAGGCGACGCGCGCACTCTTCGGCAAAGATCAAAGCCGTTTTGAAACGCTCATAGCGGAATGGCCGGAAAGCATCCGCGACTATGCTCACGCCCTCGCCGACGGAGCGTTCACGCGTTCAACGTGAAGCGTTTGACTGTCGGCGGCGTGTACGGTTCGCCCTAGGTAGGACGTAATGGTCCGGGCGACCTGCGGCGTGAACAAAATGTTGCGGTGGCCAAGACCCTCGAACACGCGAAGCTCCATCCCACCTACGCTTCCAACGATTTCCTCCGCGCAGCGAAACGGCACGTCGACGTCGTCCGGCGCATGGATGACAAGTCCGCGGCAGCCGGCCACCGGCAAAAGTTTGACGGCGGTGAAACAATCCAACGTCCGTCTGCCGACGCGCTCCAATCGGTGCTCGAAGGCCTTGCGGCCGGCGTTCGTCAGCGCCCAGTGCCGAGAAAAATAATCGGTGACGTCAGTCAGGCGATTGGGGCTGGCGATAAGGACGATGTGCTCGACGGGCATCGCGTGAGGCATCGGAAGATGCCCTTCAGCTGCGACGAGCGAAATCAATCCGCCGAACGAATGCGCGACGACGGCATGAATGGGACCGAGGTGATCGCCGACGGCGACGGTCGCCCGTGCGCAGTCGATCAGATCGGTCGAGCGCCCACTGCTCAAGCCATGTGCGGGCAAATCGAACAGCGCGACGCGGAAGCCGTTCCGCCGAACGGCTTCAGCAATCGCCGTCATGAACGACGCCTCGCCGGTCCAGCCGTGCACGATGAGAACTGTGCCCGTCGCGATCTGCCGGTCGGGTTCAAAGATGTAAGTTTGGATTTCCGCTACAGGCGTCGGCACACGCTGCCAATGCGCATTGCGCAAGTGATAGCGTGCGCGCTCTGTCAGTTGCCGATGGTTTGCCGCACGCCGTTCCGAAATCGATGGCGTGCAGAACACGCGGAATGCGGCGTCCCCCGCAGTAGCGGGTGGAAATCCGCTCAAGCGCCTCCCGGCCCAAACTTCTCTCGGCAGCCAGACCATGACTTATTTTCTGATCAGGCTGAGCAAATCGCAAGTGAGACGTGTGCGGATCGAAATCAATTATCGGCGAAGCGCTACGCAAGTAAGAAAATTAACCAATTCGGAGTGCGCCCGGTGTCGAACGTGATGCAAATTTTGGGCGTTTGGCGTGCCTTTACCAGCTACCTAAATCTCAAAAACCGGACGACCGTTTCGCCATACGTCCGCGTGTCGAGCAGCGCGAATTCGGCCGGCAGCGCAACGTCGGTTCCCGCACGTTCCTCGAGCACGCAGATCGCGCCGGGCTTCAGCCACCCACCCTGGGCCAGACCGGCTAGCCCTTTCTCGCCAAGCCCCTTGTCGTAGGGCGGATCGAGAAACGCGAGATCATAAGGTCCCATGTTTCCGGCGGGGCCGAGGTCGGTCGCGTCACGCCGGAAGATGCGTGTCTCGCCTGTCAGTCCAAAGGCTTCGACATTCTGCCGGATGAGCGCGCGGGCTTCGGCGGCATCTTCGACGAACAGGCAATAGCTCGCCCCGCGCGACACCGCTTCAATGCCGAGCGCGCCCGTTCCCGCGAAGAGATCGATGACGCGGGCTCCGTCGAGCACAAAACCTTCGATACCGTGCAGGAGAATGTTGAACACGCTTTCACGGACGCGATCCAACGTCGGTCGAACGCGCATGTCACCCGGCGCGGCGAGAGCGCGGCCGCGAAACCGTCCCGCAACGATCCTCATGCGTCGTCCGCCTCGCTCGCCGCTTTGCCGCGTGCGTGACGCGCCTTGCGTTCGGCTTGGCTTTCAGAAAACCCGAGCGCTTCCGACGCCTTCGGGCCGAGCTGCGCCACGAGAACGCGCCGGCGCACAGCTTCGACCGCACCCGGAGCCAGATCCAAAAGCTGGAACGGTCCGAACGAAACGCGGATCAAGCGGTTCACGACGAGGCCCAAATGCGCGAGCACGTTGCGGACTTCGCGGTTCTTGCCTTCGCGGATGGCGATGGACAACCAGGTGTTGGCGCCCTGCACACTGTCGACGGAGGCTTCGATCGGTCCATAGAGAACGCCGTCGATCTCGAGGCCGTCCTTGAGGTTCGTGAGATCGGTGGGCGTCACGCGGCCCTTGGCGCGGACGCGATAGCGCCTGACCCAACCGTTCGCCGGAAGCTCCATGTGGCGGGCGAGCGCGCCATCGTTGGTTAAAAGCAGCAAGCCTTCGGTGTTGAAATCCAGCCGGCCGACAGAGATGACGCGCGGCATTTCGGGCGGCATCTTCTCGAAGACGGTCGGGCGACCTTCGGGGTCCGAATGAGTGGTGACGATGCCCCTCGGCTTGTGATAGCGCCAGAGCTGCGGCGGTTCGGCCGTCGGCAGCGGCCTGCCATCGACAAAGACTCTGTCGTTGGCGCCGACTTCGACGGCGGGAGTTTTGAGCAGCTTGCCGTTGACGCTGACGCGGCCGTCGGCGATCCAACGCTCGGCCTCACGACGCGAGCAGAGCCCGGCACGTGCCATCGCCTTGGCGATGCGCATCGGCCCGTCTCGGCTTTCGGTGGGACGACTTTCGCTGTTACGCTTTTCGGCGGCGCGGTTGTTGGCGGCACGATTGCTGGCAGTTTTGGAGTTTGGCGGTTTGGACATGGCCGGTATCGGTTTGAGGGGCGAAGCGAGCTTATGACATCGACCGGCACGCGAAGCCATATGCCGCTCGCGCTTGAAGAGGCGCGGCTGGCAGCGGCACGTGGTGAAGTGCCCGTCGGGGCCGTGGTCGTTTCGCCATCCGGCCTCGTGTTGGCGGCGGCGGGAAACCAGACGCGCGAGCTTCGCGACCCGACCGCGCATGCCGAAATGCTCGCAATAAGGGCGGCCTGCGCAACCTTGGGGGAGGAACGCCTCGTCGGTTGCGATCTCTACGTCACGCTGGAACCGTGTCCGATGTGCGCAGCGGCGATCTCGTTCGCCCGCGTGCGGCGTCTTTACTATGGCGCCGGCGATCCGAAAGGCGGCGGCGTGGAGCACGGCGCTCGCGTTTTCAGCCACCCGACCTGCCACCACGTGCCCGAGGTCTATCCAGGGATTGCGGAGGCGGAGGCGAGTACGCTGCTCAAAAGTTTCTTCGCAGCGAAACGCGACGATTGATGCACCCAACTTCCTTCTCCCTTGGGGAGAAGGTGGCCGAAGGCCGGATGAGGGGAGGCGCTTCTAATCCTGCTTTGGACCTCGGCGGCTGCGCGAAAGCAGACTGCGCCGCTTCCGCTTCGGAGCTTCGACGCGAAGGATTTCCGATTCAGCAATCGAAAGCTCGGGCAGCGTCTCGACCGAAAGCACGCGCGCCAGCTGCTGTTTTAGCTTCTCCTTGGCGGGCGCGGCAGCTTCCAAAATTTCATCGAACTTGAGAAAATCGAGCACCTGATAGCGGCTGGTGCCGGCGCTGATCAGAATGTCCGGCTGCGCCGATTTCAGCTTCTCCCTGATGATCGTGCGCTCGAACAGGAAAGCGCTCGCGAAAAGCGCCTCGAACGCCGTCGGAACGGCACGTCGCGAATTCGGAACGGGCACACCCGAAACGTCGATCGCGACGATGATGTCAGCCTCGGTCATCAAGAGGTCGAATGGCAGCGGATTGGTCAGCCCGCCATCGATCAGCGCGCGTCCGTTGACGACGATGGGTTGAAACAGCGCCGGCAGCGCCATGCTCGCCGCGACCGCCGTTCGCAGAGGTCCCGTCGTAAAAACCCGCGGCTCCTGATCGTAAAAATCCGACGCGACGACCTTCAGCGGGATAGCGCACTCGGCAAAATCGTCCTTCACCTGTTTGGGAAGGATGACGTCGAGCACCGTCGCCGAGTTGAGGATGGCGTCACGCGGGCCGAAAACGTTTCGCAGCCGCTGCAGCGGCTGCGCCGTCGCGAGGAAGAGATCGCGGATCAAACCGAAGCGCTGGGAAAGGATGAACCGCGTGTGATCGCGCAATTCGCGCCCGGAGATCCCCGAGGCGTAGGCCGCGCCGTAGATCGCGCCGATCGACGTTCCCGCGATAACGGCCGGCTTGACGCCTAGTTCATCGAAGGCTTCGAGCATTCCGATATGCGCCAGGCCCCGTGCGCCGCCGCCACCGAGCGCCAAGCCGATCCTCGGTGTACGCACGGGATGTTTCCCGTGAATCGGAGGGGTCGCAGGGGGCTGGGCGGTCATGGCTGTCTCAATCCACTCGTCCGCTCCGAAGGGGCGACCCGACTAAGTCTTGCTTCGCTGCAGAGCCCGCCAGCCGATATCCTTGCGATAGAAACCGCCCGGCCAATCTATTTTGGCGATTGCGGCATAGGCGGCGTCGCGTGCTTCGGTGACGGTCCGTCCTCGCCCCGTAACGTTTAGCACACGGCCCCCGTCGGCAAGAAGGCGGGCTCCGTTCCGGCGCGTTCCGGCATGGAAAATCTCGACGTTCGGCGTTTTCGAAGCGGTGTCGAGGTTTTTGATCTCGCTGCCTTTCGTTGGCGTTCCGGGATAGCCGTTGGCCGCCATGACGACGGTCAGCGCTGCATCATCGCTCCAGCGCAGATCGAAGTTCGACAGCACCCCGTCCGCCGTCGCCAGCAACGCCGCCAGCAAATCGGACTTGAGCCGCATCACCAGGACTTGCGTCTCGGGGTCGCCGAAACGAACATTGTACTCGATGAGCTTCGGCCCTTCGGCCGTGATCATCAATCCGGCGAACAGCACGCCCTTGAACGGCATGCCGCGTTCCGCCATTGCCTTGACCGTCGGGTTGATGATCTCGCGCATGACGCGCTCTGTCATTTCCGCCGTCATGATCGGAGCCGGCGAATAGGCGCCCATGCCGCCGGTATTCGGGCCAGTGTCGCCCTCTCCGACGCGCTTGTGATCTTGCGCCGACGCCAGCGGCAACGCCGTCACGCCGTCGCACAAGGCAAAAAAGCTCGCTTCCTCGCCTTCGAGAAATTCCTCGATGACGACCTCCGCGCCCGCCGCTCCGAATGCGCCCGTCAGGCAGGCATCGACGGCGGCCTCGGCTTCCTCGCGCGTCGTCGCGATGATGACGCCTTTCCCGGCCGCCAACCCATCCGCCTTGATGACGATCGGCAAGCCCTGCGACGCGAGATAGCTTTTCGCGGCCTCGCGATCTTTGAAACGGCCGTAAGCGGCGGTTGGAATGTTGGCGGCGCGGCAGAGATCTTTGGTAAAACCTTTCGAGCCTTCCAACTGGGCCGCAGCTTTCGTCGGACCGAAATAGCGAATGCCCGCTTCGCCGAGCGCGTCGCCGAGACCTGCGACGAGTGGCGCTTCGGGGCCGATCACGACCAGCTCGATGTGCTCATCGCGGCAGAACCGGATGACGGCATCGTGGTCGGCGGGATCGAGGGGAATGCACTGCGCAACTTCGGCGATGCCGGGGTTTCCCGGCGCGCAATAGAGCTTTGTCAGCAGAGGACTTGCGCTCAAGGCCCAGGCGAGCGCGTGTTCGCGGCCACCCGCGCCGATAAGTAAGACGTTCATCAAGTCGCCCTGTTGCAATCTCGGCCCTGGTGTATCATCGAACCGGAAACAGACAAGACGGCAGGCAATTGACTTCAACACCCTACGCCAATGAACCGCGCCCCGGCGTCAACGCCCCGGAATTCTCGGTCTCCGAGCTTTCCGGCGCCATCAAGCGCGCCCTCGAAGACGGCTTCGGCTATGTGCGCCTGAGAGGCGAGATTTCGGGGTATCGCGGCCCGCACGCCTCGGGCCACTGCTACTTCGCGCTGAAAGACGACAAGGCGAAGATCGAGGCAGTGATCTGGAAGGGCGCCTTCGGCCGGCTGCGCTTCAAACCGGAAGAGGGCATGGAGGTCATCGCCCAAGGCAAGATCACCACATTCCCCGGCTCGTCGAAATATCAGATCGTCATCGAATCGATCGAGCCTGCCGGAGCCGGCGCGCTGATGGCGCTGCTCGAAGAGCGAAAGCGCAAATTCGCAGCCGAAGGCCTGTTCGAAGAGAGCCGCAAGAAGCCGCGCCCGTTCCTGCCGAAGGTCGTCGGCATCGTCACGTCGCCGACAGGCGCCGTCATCCGCGACATGCTGCACGGCTTCAACGAACGCTTCCCGACGCGCGTGCTGCTTTGGCCGGTGCGGGTACAAGGCGAGGGCAGCGCCGCCGAGGTCGCAGCCGCCATCCGTGGCTTTAACGCACTCGAGCCCGATGGAAACATTCCTCGGCCCGACGTGCTGATCGTGGCGCGTGGCGGCGGCAGCCTCGAAGACCTCTGGAGCTTCAACGAGGAAATTGTCGTGCGCGCGGTGGCCGAAAGCACCATTCCGCTGATTTCCGCCGTCGGCCATGAGACCGACTGGACGCTGATCGACCTCGTTGCCGATGCCCGCGCGCCGACGCCGACCAAGGCGGCCGAGTGGGCTGTTCCGAAATACTCCGACCTGATCGAAACGCTCGAAAAGCTACAGCTGCGCAAGCGGATGGCGGTTCGCCGTTCGCTCGCCGACGTACGCACGCATTTGAAGGCGTCGTCACGCGGGCTGCCGAAACTGCAGGATTTGATTGCGCTGCCGCGCCAGCGTTTCGACGCCGTCGACAGGCGGCTTTCCCGTGCGCTTTTGGCGAATACCCGCGCGCACGGAACACGTCTCGCGCGGATCGGCGGTCGCCTGACCGCCGGGCCTATTCTTCAGAAGCATTCGAGATGCGGCGAACGGCTTCAGGTATTGGAACGCCGGGCCGGCCGGGCCTTGCTCAATACCGTGGCGGCGCGTCGCAGGGATCTCGACGGCAAGGGTGCATTGCTCAAGTCCCTGGGCTATCAGAGCGTCTTGTCGCGGGGCTTCGCGCTGGTGCGCGACGAGGCCGGGCTTATGGTCCGGCAGGCGCGATCGGTCGCGCCGGGCGCGGTGCTCAGCGTCGAGTTTTCCGATGCACGGATTGGGGTTACGGCCGATGCCAACCCGCGCTCCGAAAAAACAGGAGCGGTCGAGCCGGGCGGCGCAAAAACGCCGCGCCAAAAGACCGGCGGGCGTGGCGGACAGGGCTCTCTTTTTTAATGGGTCTGGGCTAGACTGAATGCATATTCCTGCCGATATACATTTCACCGCGCGGACAATGCGTGACCAAATTGGCGGCTTAACGAGACCGCGCCTCGGGACCTGATGAATCGCATCGAGAAATTTTTCGGCGTACGCAACGAAGCCAAACTCCGCTACTTGGATGGCGAGTTCGAAGTGCTGTCGCCGGGTGAGTTCGTGCGCTGCGCGGTGACAGGCCAGCCGATCTCTCTGGCGGATTTGCGCTATTGGAGCGTCGATGCGCAGGAGGCCTATGCCTCCGCTGAGATTTCCGTGAAGCGGTATCTCGAACTCAGGGCACAGACCCAAGACGCCGGTTAACGGTTCAACGCTTTCCGGATCAATTCCTTCATCGTCGC
>DATBRP010000284.1:0-6516 GCA_036560245.1 Hyphomicrobium sp. | reverse complement strand
GAGAGCCTGACATTGACCGCCGACATGTTCTCAGATCTCGTGCCGGGCACCGGCAGCGTGTCGCTGTCGGCATCGCTTTCGACCGCGCTCGATGCCGCGACCATCCTGCAGGCGCTCGACCGCTATCCGCACGGCTGCTCCGAGCAGGTCACCAGCCGTGCCATGCCGCTGCTCTATGTCAATGAGCTCGCGGCCGGGGCCAATCTCGCGCAAGACAGGGATGTCGACCAGCGCATCAAGGATGCGATCGAACGACTGCTGGCCCGGCAGGGCTCGAACGGTTCGTTCGGCCTGTGGTTGGCCGGCGGTGACGACGCCTGGCTCGACGCCTACGTCACGGACTTCCTGACGCGAGCCAAGGAGGCGAGCTATGACGTTCCGCGCGAAGGCTTCAATCGCGCGCTCGACAAGCTGCAGAACTTCATCGCCTACGCATCCGACTTCGAAAAGGGCGGCGAAGATCGTGCCTATGCACTCTATGTGCTGGCGCGTAACGCGCGGGCTCCGATCGGCGATCTGCGCTACTACGCCGACACCCGCATCGACCGTTTCTCGACGCCGCTCGCGAAGGCCCAGATCGGCGCGGCGCTCGCGATGATGGGCGACAAGGATCGTGCCGAACGGGCATTTTCTGCCGCGCTCGCGATGATGCCCGACGCAACGCCCGATACCGGCTATCGCAGCGACTACGGCTCGACGTTGCGCGACGGCGCAGCGCTCGTGACGCTCGCCGCCGAGACCGGCATCGCGAAAGCCGAGCAGCCGAAGCTCGCTCGCGTCATCGCCAAAGCCTACGAGACGCGCAACTATACGTCGACGCAGGAACAGGCGTGGATGTTGCTTGCGGCCAAGGCCCTGAACGACGAAGTCAAAGGCACGACGCTCTCGGTTGACGGAAAACCTGTGACGGGGCCCGTCCTGCGCGGCCTCACGCCTGCCGAATTGAAGAACGGCGCGTTGACGATCACCAACAACGGCGACACCGCCGTCGATGCCGTGATCTCCGTCATCGGCGCGGCGTTGACGCCCGAGCCGCCCGCGTCCAAGGGCTTCAAGATCGAGCGCCAAGCCTACACGCTCGACGGCAAGAAGGTCGATCTCGCAAGCCTCAGCGGCGGCAAGGCCGAGGTGAAGCAAAACGATCGCTTCGTCATCGCCGTCAAGGTCACGTCCGATGACCCGAGCGGCCGCGTCATGGTCGTCGACCGTCTGCCGGCGGGTTTCGAGATTGAGAACCCGCACCTGGTCGACAGCGGATCGATCGCGGGGCTGACTTGGCTCAAATCGACGGCCGAGCCGGAGCATACGGAGTTCCGCGACGACCGTTTCGTCGCCGCCTTCAACTTCGCCAACGTCCGAACGACCAGCGAAGACAACAGCTCCATCGAGGGCCCGAATCAGAACTCGGTTGAAACACCGAACGATGGTTCCGTCGTCACGCCCGACGGCACGGTGCAGAAAAAACCGCCGCCGGTTTCCGCGACGCTCGCCTATATTGTTCGCGCCGTAAGCCCCGGCACGTTCGTGCATCCCGCTGCGACCGTCGAAGATATGTATCGTCCCGAGCGCTACGCCCGCACCGCTGCCGGCACGCTCACCGTATCGGCAAAGGAATAGAGCTGCCGATGCCAACGGATAATGACCAAACGAACGATAGACCGGCGCAGAGCAAACCCCCTCTTGCTTTGCGCCGCCTACCTTGGCGCAAGTTGCCCTGGCGCAAGCTGTTCCTTGCGTCATTCGTCATGCTGCTCGCTTTCACAGGCACCGCCCACGGCCTCTACCTTAAGGCCGTCGCCGATGCCGGACCGCTGCCGCTCGAAGACGCGAAGGCAACGTCCGTCACCGTCGTCGATCGCGACGATCGCCTGCTTCGCGCCTTCACGACGACCGAAGGCAAATGGCGATTGCCGCTCGATCCGAAGGACGTCGACCCGCACTACCTCAAAATGCTCTTCGCTTTCGAGGACAAGCGCTTCTACACCCACCACGGCGTCGACCCTAAAGCCGTCGTCCGCGCGGTCCTGCAGATGTTGCGGCATGGGCGTCTCGTGTCCGGCGGCTCTACGCTGACGATGCAGGTCTCGCGCCTGCTCGACGGCAAGCATGAACGCACACCCCGCGGCAAGCTCCGCCAGATGGCGCGCGCCATCGAACTCGAACGCGCCCTCTCGAAAACCCAAATTCTGAAACTCTATCTTCGCCTGGCGCCGTTCGGCGGCAATCTGGAAGGCGTCAGAGCCGCATCCCTTGCTTACTTCGGCAAAGAGCCGCGCAGGCTCTCGCTCGGGCAATCGGCGCTGCTCGTCGCACTCCCGCAATCGCCCGAAGTGCGCCGCCTCGACCGCAACCCGAAAGCCGCGTTGATTGCCCGCAACCGTGTTCTGACGCGTGCCGTCGCCGCGCATGTCATAACCGTCGCCGAAGCCGCGCGGGCCAAGGCCGAGCCTATCCCGACCGTCCGCTATACATTTCCCATGCTGGCGCCGCACCTCACCGAAGCCGAAGTCGCCGCGCATCCGACAGAACAAATCATCAAGCTGACGCTCGACCGCAATCTCCAAGCGAACCTCGAAAAGCTCGCAGCCGAACACGCGCAGCTGCTTGGCGATAAGGTTTCGGCCGCCATCGTCGTCGCCAACCATCAGACGGGCGAAATCCTCGCCGAGGTCGGCTCGCCCGGCTACATGGATGCGAGCCGCCAGGGTGCCGTCGATATGGCGACGGCCGTCCGCTCGCCGGGCTCGACACTAAAGCCTTTCATCTACGGCCTCGCATTCGAAGCCGGGCTCGCGCATCCGGAAACGCTGATTGACGATCGCCCGACGCGCTTCGGAACCTATCAGCCGAAGAACTTCGACGAGAATTTTCACGGCACCGTCACGATCCGCGAAGCGCTCGAACAGTCGTACAATATCCCCGCTGTTCGCGTGCTCGCCCGCGTCGGACCGGGCAAGCTCGTCGGCCGCTTTCGCCGCGCCGGTGTCATTGCGCGCTTCCCCGACAAATCCGAGCCGACACTTGCCATGGCGCTTGGCGGCACCGGCCTGACGCTGGAAGAAATGGCGCAGCTTTATGCGAGCCTGGCGCGTGGCGGCGACAGCATCACGCTCGTCCATCGCTTCGACGAACGCAGCCGCGCCCTGGCGGCAACGCGCGTCAAACCCCTCGTCAATGCGCACCGCCTGATGTCGCCGCTCGCGGCCTGGTATGTCACCGACATTCTCAAGGACGCGCCGCCGCCTCCGAATGCCAAGGGCGGGCGCTTCGCCTATAAGACCGGCACGTCCTACGGCTATCGCGACGCCTGGGCGATTGGCTACGATGGCAAATACGTTATCGCCACCTGGGTCGGACGCCCTGACAACACCAGCGTGCCCGGAATTCTGGGCCGCACCGCCGCCGCGCCAATCCTGTTCGATGCCTTCGCGCGCATTTCCGAAAAACGCGTACCGCTCCAGAGCGCGCCGGCCAATGCCATTCGAGGCACGAACGCCGATCTTCCAGCCCCACTCAAGCATTGGCGCGATCCTGGCGACGACCCAGCGACGGGACGATTTCTACAGCCGCCGGTGCTGATCTCTTTCCCGCCGGATCAATCCGAGATCGAGGAGTCGGACCTCGGCGGCGATCCGCTCGTGCTCAAGGCTGATGGCGGCGCCTTGCCGTTGACATGGCTCGTTGATGGCGCGCCGATTAAATCCGACGCACACACGCGCGAGGTCACGTGGCAGCCCGGTGGCACCGGTTTCACCAAGTTGACCGTCATCGACGCCAATGGCCGCACCGACCGTGTGTCGGTCCGATTAAGATAAGCGGTTCACGGAGATGGCAGGATCGCACGCGCCGCGCTAGGTTGCGCTGTCCTTCCATTCCGCATTTAGGAACATGCATGAAGCGCCGAAGCCGAGCCATAGCGTGGGGGTTTATGCATGCCGCCATTGCGGCCGGCGTGCTCGTCTGCGGCGGGTGCAACAAACCGGAGCAGGCAAAGACGGCGCGGCCCCTGCCCGCCCTTGGCGCCAATATCGATGAAACGTCGGTCTCGGGCATTTCTTCCGGCGCCTACATGGCCGGACAATTCCAGATGGCGCACGCCAAGCGCGTCATCGGCGCCGCCATCATCGCCGGCGGACCCTATGGCTGCTCCGAAAGTGTCTTCGCCAATACGATCCCCGGCGCCGGCACGGCTCTTTTGAATCTCAGCAAAGCCGTCAACGGCTGCATGCTCGACCTTCTCGAAACATGGGGCGTCGCCGACCCGACCGAACTCGCCAAGAAAGCCGAAGAGCGGGCCGCAACAGGCAAAATCGATCCGATCGCCGATGTCGTCCGCGACCGCATCTATCTCTTTACCGGGACGTCCGATCACACCGTCGCGCCCGAGATCGTGAAGCACGCCGGCGAGTTCTACGCCAAGCTCGGCGTCCCGGAAGCGAACATCAAGCTCGTCGCGAACCTGCCCGCCGGCCACTCCTTCGTGACCGACGATGAAGGCAACGCCTGCGGAACTTCGGCCGAACCCTACG
Source organism: Hyphomicrobium sp. (assembly GCA_036560245.1). Lineage (GTDB taxonomy): Bacteria > Pseudomonadota > Alphaproteobacteria > Rhizobiales > Hyphomicrobiaceae > Hyphomicrobium_B. The sequence continues at coordinate 1,987 of DATBRP010000284.1, read as the reverse complement.
TCGTCAACTGCGATTACGATCAGGCAGGCGATCTGCTGAAGCAGATGTACGGCAATCTGCAACCTCGCGCGCAAACGCCGACGGGGGATTTTGTCGAGTTCGACCAGCGCCCGTTCGGCAACAACGAAGGGACCGGCGGCCTCGCCGAAACCGGAGTCGTCTACGTCCCGAAATCCTGTCGGGAAACACCGGGCTGCCGGGTTCACATCGCCTTCCACGGCTGCGCCCAGAACCGCGAGACGGTCGGAGACGCGTTCATCAAGGAGTCAGGCTTCGCGAGGTGGGCCGATACCAACCGCCTGATCGTCCTCTTTCCGCAGGTTGCGGCTTCGCCGATCAATCCCCAGGCCTGCTGGGACTGGTGGGGTTATACCGGCCCCCAGTATTTGACCCGCGATGCGCCGCAGATTGCCGCAGTGAACCGCATGCTCGACGCCTTGCAAGCAGGCGGCGGACCCGCGTAAAGCCATCACGGCCGCGGAGCACGCGGTCATCGGGGACGCCGAATAATCAGGGCCGCAATCGGCGGCGGCTTTCGGGGGATGCTGACCATGTTCATGCGCGAGACTTTATTTGCTCCCCTTTGGCCGGCGCGAACGCCAGCTCTCCCGGGTATCTCTCGAACGCTCGAAATCGTCGCCGCCGTCGCGGCAATGGGAATGCTCGTCGCCGCAGCGGCGCTCCCCAACGACCGCGATACGTCTTCCGCGGCCGCGTCGGCAAACCCACCCGCATCGACGGCGCGCGCTCCCGGCCGTGAAGCCGATTTCGGCGCCTATCTCGGCGCGCCCTATCATTACCCGAGCGATTTCCATCTGGTGAAACCGGGCGTCAACGACTTCACCATCAAGAACGTCAACTGGTTCACGAAGCCCTTCGAAAACCCGCTCTATTACGGCGTCCGCTATCAGCGCTGGCTCGAAGGCGGCCTCTTCGGTTCGATGCTCGACTTCACGCATTCCAAGGCCTACGCGCCGATGCAGGAGGACAAGACATTCGAAGGCACGCTCGATGGCAAGCCGGCTCCCGCGACGGCGAAAGTCCACGACTATTTCGACAAACTCGAATACTCGCACGGCCACAACATGCTGACGCTGAACGGCCTCGTGCGTTTACCGTCGCTCGGCATCGTCTCGCCTTATGCCGGTATCGGCGCGGGCCTCTCATTCCCGCATGCTGAAATCCATTTCAGGAAAGACCCGTCGCGGACCTACGAATATCAATTCACCGGGCCGTGCGCGCAGGCGCTGTTCGGCCTTGAGTTCCGGCTGCGCACCGGCTCCATTTTCGTCGAATATAAATTCACGTTCGCCGATTACTGGGGACCGTTGACGGGACGCGACGGCACGTGGTTCCCGATCGACATGTGGCGGCAGTTCTCGCGCTGGTGGACCGGCGCGCCGACGCGCGACGGCTGGGCTGGGACACGCCTCGCGAGCCATCAAGTCATCGGCGGCTTCCTGATGCGGTTCGTACCGAACAAGGCGGCCGCGCCGTAAGACGCGCTCACCTCTTGAGGATCTGAGCCAGCACGTCCATACGGTCGGTGGAAATGCCGCCGGAATAGCCTTTCGGCAGGCTGCGAAAATCCTGCATGCTGTCGATGCTCGTCGAGAACGGGCCGCCCGTGTAGCGGCCGCTGACGAACGTCGGTGTGTTGACGGCCTCCATGCGTGCGTCGAAGCGATTGGGCCAACCCCAGAGCCACGGACCGACGTTGCTCGGAACCAGCAGGATCGAATTGCGACACGCCTCCGGCACATAGCTCGTCCAGCCGAGTGCGATGTACTTCAGGAAACACGATTTGATGCTGGCGCGCGACATGACGCGAAGTTGCGGCATGTGATCTTTCAGCGACGCGATCGGCCTGTCGCCGCCATAGACCATGATGCGCGAAAGCTGCTCCGAGGATCGCTTCGCAAGCGCCTCAGCCAGCAACCGCCCCTCGGAAGCATCATCGCTTTTGACGTTGATCAAAAACGACTGA
>DATBRP010000283.1:0-8087 GCA_036560245.1 Hyphomicrobium sp. | reverse complement strand
TTGATTGAATAAATCTTAAATGTGGCGAATCGTTGCCTCGCGTCCATTGTGAATGGAGCGCGCTCGCGAGGTCGTAGAGATAGAACGCGAGGCGATGCGGCTCGTGCGCGGACGCAGCACCGTCGATCAGACGCGGGAAACCTGCAAGCCGTTTGACCAGGTCGATCTCGCCCGCATCGGTGAGGATCGAGAGGTTGGCTTTCTCAAGCGCGGCCGATGAAACATCGAGCCCCGCGATCTGCTCGACCGCATTGCGCAGCACGCTCGCAGCTCTCGCATGCGCGTATTGCACGTAGAAGACGGGGTTGTCCTTCGATTGCTCCGTCACCTTGGCGAAGTCGAAATCCAGCGTCTCCTGGTTTTTCCTGTAAAGCATCATGTAGCGGACTGGATCGCGGCCGACCTCGTCGACCACATCGCGCAGCGTTACGAAGGTGCCCGCCCGCTTCGACATCTTGAAGGGCTCGCCGGCTTTGAAGAGCCGCACGAGTTGCACGACCTTTACATCGAGGTCGGCGGCATTGTCGGATAGCGCGCCGACGACAGCCTTGAGGCGCGGGATATAGCCCACATGGTCGGCGCCGAAGACGTTGATGAGGTGGCGGAAGCCACGTTGCAACTTATCGTAGTGGTAGGCGACGTCCCCGGCAAAATACGTGTAGCTGCCGTCGGACTTCTGCAGCGCTCGATCTTCGTCGTCGCCGAAGGCCGTCGACTTGAACAGCGTCTGGACGCGGTCTTCCCACTCGGCGTCGTCATGACCTTTGGGCTTCTCCAGCGTGCCCTCGTAGATCAGGCCCTTTTTTCTGAGTTCTTCGATCGCCGCTTTGATCTGATCTCGGCCGCCCGACTGCAGCGAGGCTTCGGAAAAAAAGACATCGTGGCGAATGTTGAGCGCCGCGAGATCGTCCTTGATCATCGCCATCATCTTTTCGATGGCGAACGATCGGACGATCAGCATCCATTGCTCTTCCGGCATTTTGAGCAGCGAAGGCCCATGCTCTTTCGCCAGCGCTTCCCCCACGGGCTTTAGATAGTCGCCGGGATAAAGGCCTTCCGGAATGGCGCCGATATCTTCGCCCAGCGCCTCGCGGTAACGCAGGAACGCCGAGCGCGCGAGGACATTCACCTGCCCGCCCGCATCATTGATGTAGTATTCGCGCGTGACGTCGTAGCCTGCGAAGACGAGCAGGTTCGCCAGCGCATCGCCGAAGACGGCGCCGCGGCAATGCCCGACGTGCATCGGCCCGGTCGGGTTCGCCGAAACGTATTCGACGTTGAGCTTGCCGCTGTCCTTCGCCGAACCCGCGCCGTAGCCGACGCCTTGCTTCAAGATCGTACGCACGAGGCCGTGCCAGACGTCGCCCTTGAAGGTGATGTTGAGAAAACCCGGTCCCGCGACTTCGATCTTGGTGATGTCGGGATAGACTTCGAGCTTGGCCTTTAAAGCCTCGGCAATGTCGCGCGGCTTCATCTTCGCGGCCTTGGCGAGCACGAGCGCGGCGTTGACGGCAATATCGCCGTGGCTCGCATCGCGGGGCGGCTCGGCCTCGAATTTCGGCAGCTGAATATCGGCCGGAAGCACGCCTTCCGACTGCAGACTTTCCAGCGCAGTACGCGTCCGGGATTCAACTTCGGCGAAGATATTCATAGAGGTCCTGTATTTTCGCGTCGGCGAACGCGCGAAGCGCTAGCGGCCGGCTCGACGAAGGAGAGTCGCCAGCGCCAGCCAATAACTCGCGCCTATCGCAGTTCCGCCGTGGCGTCAAACAAACGGCGATATTCGGCGAGCGCGTAGCGGTCGGTTTGACCGGCGAGGAAATCGCAGGCGACCCGGGCACGCCGTCGAGCGTCGAGGTTCAAAAAGACGTCGCGCCAGCCCTCCGGCAACGATCCGGGATCGGAATTATAGCGCCCGAAAAGGTCCCGGACGATCCGCTCGGCTTGCTCCATGACATCCATGACACGGCGATGATGGTAGACGGCATCGAACAGGAAAGCCTTGAGGCGGGCGAGGTCCTGGCCCATCGGCTCGGAGAACGCAATCGACGCGCGCCCCGCATTGCGAATGTCGTCCGGCGAACCCGGCGCAATGCTCGATAACAGCCGTCGACTCTCTCTGATTACATCGAAGACCATCACCGTGATCATCCGGCGGGTCACCTCGTAGATCGACCGCCCCGCTTCCGCTTCCCCGGAAAGCGCGGCGACTTCGCGAGCAATTCCACCCGCCAGAGGCACGTCGAAGAGCCCTTCGAGAGACAGCAGCCCGGCCCGCAAGCCGTCGTCGACATCATGCGAGAGATAGGCGATGTCGTCCGCGAGACTTGCAACTTGCGCTTCGGCCGAGGCCCATTTGTCGAGAGCCAGCGGCTGCCATTCCTCGAAACGGCGCACGACCTTGGCGACGGGCGAGGCCGCATCCGCGACCGGACCATTGTGCTTGGCCAGCCCTTCCAGCGTCTCCCACGTCAGGTTCAGCCCGTCGAAAGCCAAGTACTTGCGTTCGAGGGACGTGACGATGCGAATGGACTGAGCGTTGTGGTCGAAGCCCCCAAAGGACTGCATCGCCGTCGCGAGTGCGCGTTCCCCGGCATGCCCGAACGGCGAATGACCGAGATCGTGCGCGAGCGCAATCGTCTCGGCCAAATCCTCATCCAGGCGAAGCTGGCGGGCGATCGTGCGTGCGATCTGCGCGACCTCGAGAGAATGCGTCAGGCGCGTACGGTAATGGTCGCCTTCGTGGGGCAGAAAGACCTGTGTCTTGTAAGTCAAACGCCGGAACGCGGTCGAATGCAGCACGCGGTCGCGATCCCGCTGAAAAGGGCTTCGCGTCGTACAGTCGGGTTCGGTATGAAACCGGCCGCGTGACGGCTCTGCGCTTGCCGCATAGCGGGCCGGTGCGCGCTGGCCGGGCTTCAGGCTTTGCCCATAATCTTCGCTGTCGGCGACTGATTTTAACCGGATTGGCATAGGCTGCGGCGCTTGCTATTTGACTTGGCTACGCGCCTTCCTATCTTCTTGAAGCAACTGGCGCCAGCTGCGTTCCTTGGTCGTCTGCCGCCGCATCAGAGAACAGTGCCCAAAACAATGACTGTCACCGTCACCGACCGCGCCGCGACGCGCATCTCCGAGATCGCCGGAAGCGAACCAACTTCGCCCGTTCTGCGCGTTTCCGTCGAGGGTGGCGGCTGCTCGGGCTTTCAATACAAATTCGATCTCGTCAACGGCCGGGCTGACGACGACCTCGTCATCGAGCAGAACGGCGCCGTCGTTGTTATCGACCCCGTCTCCCAGCAATACATGGAAGGGGCCGAGATCGACTTCGTCGACGATTTGATCGGCGCCGCCTTCAAGATCACGAACCCGGTCGCGACGGCCTCCTGCGGTTGCGGCACCAGTTTCTCGATCTAACCCACCTCACGTCATGGCCGCCCTCAAGGCGGCCATCAACGCGGCACGTGGTTGCTTGGCCCTGGATGGCCGGGTTAAACCCGGCCATGACGTAATGTGGAAGTTTACGCGGACCGAGAGCGGCGACGGCATGATTGTAACGACGTGGAACATCAACGGCGTCAAAGCCCGGCTCGAAGCGGCACTGACCTATTTGCGCCAGCATTCGCCGGACGTCGTCTGCCTGCAGGAAATCAAATCGGTCGACGAGGGTTTCCCGAGTTCGGCGTTCGAAGACCTCGGCTACAACGTCGTGACCAACGGCCAGAAGGGCTTCAACGGCGTCGCGCTGTTGTCGAAGTCTCCGCTCGAAGACGTCACACGCGGACTGCCCGGTGACGACCTCGATCAACACGCACGCTGGATCGAAGCCTCGGTGCCGCTCGGCGAACGCATGGTGCGCGTCGTCTCGCTTTATCTACCGAACGGCAATCCGATCGGCACGGAAAAATTCTCTTACAAACTCGCATGGATGAAGCGGATGCAGGCACGAGCGTTGCGCTTGCTCGAAGATGAAATGCCGCTCGTCCTTGCCGGCGATTTCAATGTCATTCCCGAACCCGTCGATGCCAAGCGTCCGCAAGTATGGGTCAACGACGCGCTATTTCAGCCGGAAAGCCGCGCTGCGTGGCGCACCCTGGTCAACCTCGGCTTCACGGATGCGACGCGCGCCTGTCATCCGGGTCCAGGCATTTACACGTTTTGGGATTATCAGGCCGGTGCTTTTCAGAAGGATGATGGCATCCGCATCGACCACATGCTGCTGTCCAGCCAGGCAGCCGATCTCTTGGTGTCGTCGGGAATCGATCGCGCGACGCGGGCACAGGAAAAACCGTCGGACCACGTGCCCGTCTGGGTTAAGCTCGCCGCCTAACGAGCTTGTTCGTGCACCGTCGCAGGGGCAAAGCCGCCTGACTGAGGTCCACCAACGCCGGACGCCGGTGCAAAGCCCGATGCGCCCAAACCGATCCCGATGCTGACGCTTCGGCTTGGCGGAATAACGGTGGCGGCAATTGGCGGCGGGGGCGCGGGAACAGCAATCGTGGCGGACATCGGGCGTACCAGCTCGCCATTGGCACACGTTCGGATCGGCTCGGCCGAAAGATTATCGAGGCCATCTTTGTTGTCGCGTACCTTTGGACGCCTGCCGTAGCGATTGTGCCATTCGGCAACTCGCCCGGTCGCCTGCTGACGGACGCCCTCGCCAGCGTTGCAGAAGATGTTCTGATAGATGTCCTCGATCCAGACGCGTTCGCTCGGCGGCGCGTTCGAGACGGCGACATCGATCAGATTGAGCGCCGCGGCTTGGTCCTTTTCGACAAACTTACCACGCCACAGAAGATCGGCGAGGAACGCCTGCGCGCCGGGGTGGCCAGCTCGTGAAAGCCGCGACAGCCAGTGACGGCCGTTCTCGATCTTACTCGAAGGATCTTCGAAGCCCGCGATCTTGATCTCGGGGCCCTCGCCTCTCAGCAGCACCTTGGCAAGCTCGAATTGCGCATCTTCGTCATTGAACGTCAGCGCCGCACGCTGCAATGCGCGGTCGGCAGCCTCGGGATCGGGACGAACGCCCGCATCGGTGATGCCATCGCGCAGATACATCGAAACCGCGGTCAGCGATTTCGCGGCGATCGGCGCCAAATCCTCATCGTCCGGATCGACATCCTTCAATTCGTCGGCAAGTGCCTTGAAAAGATGGAACGCCTTGCCGTGATCGGTATAGGCGCCTTCGTTGTCGGCGTAGATGCGCGCCTCATAAAAGCGCGCGATCTGCGGTTTCGTGGCTTCCAGCGCTTCGAACGCCGGAAGCGCCAACTCATAGTAGCCGCCGTTGAACGCGGAGATGCCCTGCTTCATGGCATCCTCCGGCGAACGGAACGCTACGTCTGCGGCCGATACCGGGCCGAGCGCACAAAAGAGAACAGCAACACTTCCTGCAAGAGCAAGCCTAAATGTCCGCATAGCAGTGCACTTCCGCCTTTCCTCCCGCATGGGTTACGGCCCCGTATCTTGCCGGTCCCACTTGGTCCGCAAACTTCCTCAGCGCCCCTGACTGATACATGTTGGGCGGCGCCTTCCAGACGGCGCGCCTACGCTCCAGTTCTTCCGCGCTGACTTCGAGATCGAGCGTGCCCGCCACGGCGTCGATGACGATGATGTCGCCGTCCTTAAGAAGACCGATCGGACCGCCGACGGCCGCTTCGGGGCCGACGTGACCGATGCAAAGCCCACGCGTGCCGCCGGAGAAGCGTCCGTCCGTAATCAGCGCCACCTTGTCGCCGGCGCCCTGGCCGTAGAGTGCCGCCGTCGTCGACAGCATTTCGCGCATACCGGGACCGCCCTTCGGGCCCTCGTAGCGGATCACCAGGACGTCGCCGTCCTTGTAGCCGCGTGCGTCGACGGCGCGGAACGCATCTTCTTCGCAGTCGAAGCAACGTGCCGTACCGCGGAACTTGAGCGTCTTGAGGCCTGCGACTTTGACGATCGCACCATCGGGAGCCAGCGTGCCCTTGAGCCCGACGACGCCGCCGGTTGGCGACAGCGGGTTCGACACCGGGAACACAACTTTCTGATCGTGATTGAATTTCACGTTCTCGTGGTTCTGTGCCAGCGTCTTGCCGGTGACGGTCATGCAGTCGCCGTGCAGAATTCCGCCTTCCAGCAGCGCCTTGATGATCTGCGGCACGCCGCCGATGTCGTAGACGTCCTTGGCCACGTACTTTCCGCCGGGCTTAAGATCGGCGATATACGGCGTTCTCTTAAAGATCTCGGCGACGTCGAACAGATCGAAGTCGATGCCGACCTCGTTTGCCATTGCAGGCAGGTGCAGCGCGCCATTGGTCGAGCCGCCAGTTGCGGCCACGATGATGGCAGCGTTCTCAAAGGCTTTACGTGTGCAGATATCGCGCGGACGGATGCCGTCGGCGATGAGACGCATAACAGCCTTGCCGCTTTCCATCGCAAGGTGGTCGCGGCTTACGTATGGTGCGGGCGCGCCGGCAGAACCCGGAAGCGCAAGGCCGATCACCTCGGATACGCAGGCCATCGTATTCGCCGTAAATTGACCGCCGCATGAACCGGCCGACGGACACGCGACACACTCAAGCTCATGCAGCTCGGCGTCCGACATCTTGCCAGCCGAATGCATGCCGACACCTTCGAAGAGATCGACGACGGTGACGTCGCGCCCTTTGAAGCGGCCGGGAAGGATCGATCCGCCGTAGATGAATACGCTCGGCACGTTGAGGCGCAACATCGCCATCATCATGCCGGGAAGGCTCTTGTCGCAGCCCGCGACGCCGACGAGCGCGTCGTAGGAGTGGCCGCGAATCGTCAGCTCGATCGAGTCGGCGATAACTTCGCGCGACACGAGGCTCGACTTCATGCCCTGATGGCCCATAGCGATGCCATCGGTAACGGTGATTGTGCAGAATTCGCGCGGCGTGCCGCCAGCTTCGGTGACGCCGGCTTTCACCGCCTGCGCCTGGCGCATCAGCGAAATGTTGCAGGGAGCGGCTTCATTCCAGCAGGACGCGACGCCGACGAACGGACGATGAATGTCCTCTTCCTTGAGGCCCATTGCGTAATAGTAGGATCGGTGCGGCGCCCGTGACGGTCCTTCCGTCACGTGGCGGCTCGGCAGCTTCGATTTATCGAAGGTCTTCGCGTCCATTACTTTCCTCTTTGGGCTCCCTGCCCTCTGCTGTTGCATTCCGATTTTCGGACACTGCAGGGATGCCAGTCGTTGGGCCCGGACGGAAGTGCTCATTTATGCAAAAAAAGCACTCCAGCATCGCAGGCCCGACCACTGCAGGTGCGCGGTCTTTGTGGCTCGAAAGTGGCGCGAGCAACCCGAAGAGTTGCTTAACGGCAACAACCGGGCGGCAAGTCGCTCGTGGTGTCAAATGCCTGCAATGGTGATGTTGATCGCTGTTCGGCGCGCGTCTGCTCGCAAGCTTTCGAAAAACGCCAGCGTACGGCCGATATGGTCAAAGCAGTACGTCATCACAAGGGCCTCAGTTTGGCGTGGGCAAGGCTTTAACGCGCGGCGAAACAGTCCTCTCATCGTGCCGGGCGCGTGCTTAGATAAGTCTCGGCGCGGCCGATCGCGCGTTCAAGGTTAACGTCCCCGAGAAGCCGCCCAATGCCGCCGAGCCCGCAAGCAAAACCTGAAACCCGCAGCTATTGCCGCTTCACGGCGGGACGAATGTCACCGGCGGTCGATGGAACGGCGTCGCTGGGCCTGACCGGCATCGAGATCGATCTCGGGACAGGACAACCGAAGCATCTCTGGCGCTATGCCGGCCTCAAGGTTCTGGAGCCGATACGGCCGAACGCCATCGACCTGCTCTTGTCGTCACGCGACGCACCGGGCGCGTCCCTCTTCGTCCAGGGCCACGATTTCGCAACGAACCTTGTGGGCTACGCTCCACACCTCTCCGTTCGCGCCATTCGCTGGCATAGAGCGCGGCAATGGCTGCTTCTTCTGGCGCTCGCCATCGGAATCTTTTTCGCAAGCTATGCCGTCGGCTGGAGTCCGTTCAAATCGTTCGCAGGCGCGCTTCCCGACAGCTGGCGTCAGCGGCTTGGAAATGCGGCACGCGAATCCATGACGAAGGGACATAAACAGTGCG
>DATBRP010000282.1:0-6482 GCA_036560245.1 Hyphomicrobium sp. | reverse complement strand
GACGTCGATTGCTGGCTCGTCAACACGGGATGGACCGGCGGCAAGTTTGGCGAGGGTACGCGCATGCCGATCAAGGTGACGCGGGCGTTGCTCGACGCGGCGCTGTCCGGCGATCTCAAGCATCAGGCGATGCGCGTCGATTCCGTTTTCGGCTTCGAGGTTCCCGTCGCGATGGCGGGCATCGACCCGAAGGTGATGACGCCGCGCGATACGTGGCGCAATCCGGCGGCCTATGACGAGACGGCGGCGAAGCTCGCGGCCATGTTCCACGAGAACTTCGCCAAGTTCGTGCGCTACGTCGATGCCGACGTCGTTCGTGCCGGTCCGTCGATCGGCCGCGCCGCCGCCGCGGAGTAGCGTGCGGTTACGCGGTCACCTTGCCATCTCTCCCACCACGTCATGGCCGCCCGCGCGCATGCGAAGCATGCCTTTCGGCATGACGGCCGCCATCCAGAGCCGAACGACGAAATTCCCGTGTGACGCTGGATGGCTGGGTCGGGCCCGGCCATGGAGTGGGGGTGGCCGTTGATCATCGGTGTCGCGGCGCATACACATGCCGCGTGCGGACGCAGAGATGGAGACGACGGCAATGGGTACGCGAATTCCTTTCACTCGACCCGACGGCAAAGCGGGCGAGGGTTATCTCGCCAAGGCGGGCAAGGCTAACGCTCCGGGCGTCGTCGTCATTCAGGAATGGTGGGGACTGCAAGACCAGATCAAGGGCATATGCGATCGTTTCGCGCTTGCCGGTTACGATGCGTTGGCGCCCGATCTCTTCAATGGCACGGTCATTCCCTATCACGACAGCGAGGCCGCGGGCCGCGAGATGAATTCGCTGAATTTTGTCGAGGCGACAGATCAGCTCGTTCGCGGCGCGGCGCAGTTTCTGCTGCGCTCAAGCCCGAAGGTAGCGGTTGCCGGGTTCTGCATGGGCGGCGCAGTGGCCGTGCTTGGCGCCTGTCGGGTGCCGGAATTTTCCGCGGCGATCACATTCTACGGTCTGCCACCAGAGACGGTCGCAAGGCCGGTGGACGTGAAAGTGCCGGTGCAAGGGCATTTCTCCAACAGCGATGATTACGTGACGCCCGAAAAGGTCGACGAATTCGAAAAGGGAATGAAGGAAGCACGCAAAAGCGTCGAGGTGTACCGCTACGATGCAAGCCACGCCTTCATGAATGAGCAGCGTTCGGTGCATGATCGTACGTGCGCCGAACTCGCCTGGGGCCGCGTACGGGCATTCCTTTCGCAGCACATTGGCTGAGGCGGCAGGGTCTACGCTTTTCCCCGATGGCCGGGAGCGGAGTGGGGGAAAGGACGGCCTATAGTTGAGAGACCTGTAACCTTTTCTCGCTGTTCGCCGTCCTGCTTGGATAGATCCCGTGCTATTCTGGGCGAAAAGCAGGAGGCAGCAATGGCCAGCTATACCGGCACAGTGATCGATAGCGATGAAGACGGCTTTCCATTCTTGGCGATCATAACCAACGAGAATGGCGACCTTGTCGGGAGCTATCCTGTCCGCACCAGAACCGACGGCGAAGCCGCCGTCGCCGAGGCCCTCAAGGAACTCGCAGAAAAGGACAAGGGCTGAAGGTCGCGTGGATGGCCGCCATGATGTCGAGGGCATGCTTCGCATGCGCGGTGCGGCCATGACGATGATTGACTGAAGGCCGATTGCGGGACGCGAGTTTGTGCGATTGGTTGCCTAGCTGCGGAAGTCGGCGAGCGTCAGAAGCGGTATGAATTCCAACCCGGCTTCTGCGAAGGTTTCGGCGGCGCCGTCGAGGCGGTCGACGACAGTGATGACGCGGACGATCGTTGCGCCCTTGGCCTTTAGCGCCTGAGCGGCTTTCAGCGCCGAGCCGCCGGTTGTCGTCACGTCTTCTACGATGACGACTTTCTTGCCCGACATGCTGTCGCCTTTGGGGAGGCCTTCAACGAGCGCTTGCGTGCCGTGCTCCTTGGCTTGCTTTCTGACGAAGAACGCCGGCAGCTTGCGCCCGCGCGCGTGCGCGACCGCCGCGACGCTCGATGCGATCGGCACCGCGCCCATTTCGAGGCCGCCGATCAGGTCGGCGTCGATGCCTTCGAGCTGATCGAGAATGAGGGACGCGATGAGATATGCTCCCTCGCTGTCCAGCATGGTCGGCTTCATATTGAAGTAAAACGTCGAGGACTTGCCGGACGCGAGCTTGAAAGCCGGCCCTTCCTGAAATGACCGCGATTTGATGAGCTCGATCAGGCGCGCGCGCTCGGCGGCGTGGTCGGACGGTTTTTCTGCCATGCGATAGTCGCGCCTCTTGCGTTTTCCTGTCCAGATGCGCAAACACCCGAGATCGAAAAGCCTGTCAAGATTTGGGGGAAGATTGTGGTGGAGCGTCGCCGCTCGTTGTTGGACGGATGGGCTGCGTTGGCGTCGCGGCCGCAGGCGGCATCGCTGGCGCTTCTTCTGCTGTGCCTCGCCGTTTACCTTCCTGGATTTATGCGGCTTCCGGCCGTCGACCGCACTGAAATCATTTATGCCGAGACGACGCGCGATATGGTCGCTCGCGGCGACTGGACCGATCCGCGCTACGGCAGCGTCGTTCATCAATACCGGCCAATCGGAACATTCTGGGCGCAAGGCGCGAGCCGCTGGCTGGCGGGGCAAGCCCACGCGCGGGACATTCGCATCTATCGCCTGCCGTCGCTGATCTTCGTGACATTGGCGGTGCTGGCCCTGTTCTGGCTCGGGAGCGGCATCGTCGGGGCCGAGGCTGCGCTGATCGCGGCGGCGCTGTTTGCCGTTGCGCCGCTGACGGTGCTCGTGTCGCAATTGGCGATTGCCGAGGGGTTATCGCTTTTGCCGGCGACAGTGGCGATGCTGGCGCTGCTCAGGCTTTATAAGAACCCAGACGAAGATTGGCGCATGGCGTTGCTCTTCTGGGCGGCGGTTGGAGTTGGCGTGCTGATCAATGCGCTGCTCGTGCCGATCCTGGTTTTTGCAACGCTGATCGCGCTCTACATCATGGATCGCGATCTCTCGTGGCTGAAGCGATTGCGGCCGCTGATCGGCATTCCGCTCGCCATCGTGATTGCGTCGCCCTGGCTTCTGGTGCGCGCGCATCAGGACGGCACCGCCTTCGCCGGCATGAGCTGGCGCGAATTCTTAGGCGCGCTCGGCGGCGCGCAGGATATGAAACTTCGCGCATTTCCGGGGACGTTCGCACTGGCGTTGCTCGTTGGATTCCTTCCCGGCACCGCACTGCTCGGCACGGCATTCAAGCGCTTTTGGGGGTCGCGCAACAAGAGACTTGCACGGTTTCTGCTGGCCTGGGTGATCGGCTATCTCGTTTATCTCGAAGCATTATCGTCGAAGCCCGGCACCTACATGGTGCAGACGATGTTTCCGGCGCTGGCGCTCGCCGTTGCTACCGTGGTCGTGCATGAGAATGGCCACGGCAAGAGACCGGAGTGGGGCCCGTTTTGGGGCACGTTCCCTTGGCCGACAGCTATGGCGGCAATTCCGTTCGCGATCTTTGCTGCCGTTTATGCATTCGCGCATAAAGTGCCGTCGCTGCTCGATTGCGTGCTCATCATCGCGATCGCGGCGCTTTTCATCTGGAGCGCGCAGCTCGGCCACGAAGGAGCGCTCCGGCGCTGGGCGACGATCGGCGTTGCGGCGCTGGGACTTTTTGCAATCACGTTGCTTGGCATCGTGCTGCCGTCGATCGACAAAATCTGGCCGGCGCGTGAGCTGGCGCGTGCTGTCGCCAAATGCCCGGATCGACAGATCAATCTGGTCGGATTCCGCGAGCCCTCCGGCCGCTTTGTGCTCGGTACGACACCCGAGCGGCAAACGCCCGAAAGCATCGCCGCCGCCATGAGCGACAAGACGCCCTCGCTTTCGATCGTCGAAGATCGGTGGAGGGGCCGCGTGAACGCCGCCGTGCAATCCAAGTCGCAAAGCGCGCTGCCGCAGCCGAGCGGGTGCGTCTCGGCCTACAACGTGATGCGCGGCTGCTCCGTACGTTTCGAGATTTATGAGACCGGCGCCGAGACGCCGTGCACGATACCGGCCGAGTTTGCGTGCCAAAATAACCCGGCGCCCGCCGGCTGGCAGAAATCCGGCGGCTGCGACTGAGGCTCGCGCCCCTGCGCATCCGCCATCGGAGTGCTATATAGAGGCAAATCACCCGATAAGGATTTGCTCATGTTCGACCCCGAACGCCCGCCCGAGATCATCGCGCAGCGCTGGCTCAATTCCGACAAGAAGCGAACGCTGAAGGCCGAGAAAGGCAAGGTCGTCGTCGTGGCGATCTGGCAGCTCGCTTGTCCCGGCTCGCAGAAATACGGCCTGCCGCAAGCGATGCGTCTGCGGCGCGCGTTCGAGGAGGACCAGGTGGCGGTCCTCGGCCTGCACATGGCGTTCGAGAATTTCGCCGAGCAGTTGCCCGACAAGGTCGAAGCCTATCTCGCCGAGAACGAGATCACGATCCCGGTCGCGCTCGACAAGCCCAATGGCGAAGATTTGCCTGAGACGATGAAGGCCTATGAACTGCAGGGTACGCCGGCACTGTTGATTTTCGACCGGCAGGGACGCTTGCGCCGGCACTATCTCGGCGCGGTCGACGATTTGCGCATCGGCGCCGAGGTGATGGCGCTGCTGATCGAGGACAAGGATTCGCCGCGCGAGATGGCCATGGCGATCGAGCGCAAGCTCGGCGCGGCGCTCGTCGATCCGGAAGCGCACCATCATCACGAGCATGGCGACAGCTGCGGATGCGGCCACGATCATAGTCACGATCATAGTCACGATCATGGGCATGATCATCACGACCATGATCACGAGCACGCTCATGACCATGCTCACGGCGAGCCGGGCCATGTTCACGGCCCAGGTTGCAAGCACTGATGGCGGAGAAATCGGCGAAGGACGATTCCAAGGCGCCTAAGAAGGATGCGCAGACCGCTGACGCGCCGGACCCGCCGCCGGGGTCCGGGCTCAGCCGCCAGGAACAGAAGCAGGTTCGCGAGTCGGTTCGGCATCGGCCCGCGGTCGTCTATGAAATCATTCGCGTTCAAGGCGAGACGGAGTTGCGCCGTCCGGTTTCGGCGCTGTGGTGGTCCGGTGTCGCGGCCGGCATCTCCATCGGGTTTTCGTTCCTCACGGAAGCGGCGCTAGCAGCGCATCTTCCCGCATCCGGGTGGACCCCGATCATCGCCAAGCTCGGCTATGCCGTCGGCTTTTTGATCGTCATTCTCGGGCATCAGCAGCTCTTCACCGAAAACGTTTTGACGGCGGTGTTGCCGGTCATGGCACGCAAGCAAGTGCATTGGCTGATCAAGATGCTGCGCCTTTGGGGCATCGTGCTTGCATCGAACATCGCCGGATGTCTGATCTTCGCGCTCGCGGCGGCGTTCCTGCCGATCATCCCCGCGGACGTCACGCCCGCTCTCGCCAAAATCGTCACGACCGTGATGAGCAACACGCCGTGGGAGATGTTCGCCAAGGGGATCGGCGCGGGTTGGATTATCGCGGCGCTGGTGTGGATGCTGTCTTCGACCGAGCACGTCGAATTTCTCGTCATCACGCTGCTCACGTATCTGATCGCTCTCTTCGGCTTCACGCACATCGTCGCCGGCAGCGTCGAGGCGCTCTACGGCGTGGTGACCGGGATCATCGGGCTCGATACGGCGGTGTTTCGTTTCTTCCTGCCGACCTTGGCGGGCAATGTTTTCGGCGGGACGGTGCTGTTTTCCGTGCTGAGCTACGCGCAGGTCCGCGAAGAAATCTACGCGGAGCGTTCGGACCGCTGACCGGCGACTTTCTTGCGCCACCCGAATCACGCTTTTCTCCGCTCTACAAGTCGAACGGCGGAGAGAGGCGGTCATGGTCGAGCGGGTAAAGTCTTTGATTGGCGCAACCGACACCGCTTCGCGGAGCCGGCCGGTTGCGCCGGTAGAAAGCCATTCGCGCGTTCAGGCCAAGTCCGGCGCCGGCGGCCGGCTCGCGGAACGCGAGTCGCCGGCGCCCAAGAAAGAATCTGCGCCAAGTAAAAAAACTATCGCGCTCGTCTATGATTTCGACGGTACGTTGTCGCCGAAGCCGATGCAGGAATATGCCTTCCTGCCGCAACTCGGCATCGAGCCGAACGAGTTCTGGGCCGAGTGTGCGCGCGTCGCCAAGGCCGAGCGCGCCGACACGCTCATCACCTACATGCATCTGCTCTATAAAAAGGCGAAGGAGAAGGGCGTCCGCATCGACCGTGCTGCTCTCGTCGCGCAAGGCAAGACCGTCGAGCTTTATCCGGGCGTCGCGGGCTGGTTCGATGCGATGCACGCCTATGTGAAGAAGCACGCGGCGGCGAGCGGCATTACCGTGAAGCATTATCTCGTGTCGTCGGGGCTGACCGAGATCATCGAAGGCACGAAGATCTATCCGCATTTCGCCAATGTGTTCGCGAGCGAATACTGGTTCGATGCCTACGACCTGCCGTTTCCGA
>DATBRP010000281.1:0-7784 GCA_036560245.1 Hyphomicrobium sp. | reverse complement strand
TTTGGCGCGCTTATGCGGCGTACAGCATCGCTGCGCGAGGACGATGCCGCATACATCGCGCTGGCGCATCTCAAGGAGCATGTACGGCAGGTCAGCGACGTGGCCGAGCATGTCGAAAGTGGCCACCGGTATATCGACGGCGATACGGTCGTATCGCCGGGAACGTGGGAGGCTGCCCGCCGTGCGGTTGGCGCGGGGCTCGACGCCGTCGATCTTGTGATGAGCGGCGAGGCGGCGAACGCGTTTTGTCAGGTGCGTCCACCAGGACATCACGCGGAGAGCCTTCGGGCGATGGGTTTCTGTCTGTTCAACAACGTCGCGATTGCTGCCCATTACGCTCGCGCCAAGCATGGTGCGGAGCGCGTTGCCGTCGTCGATTTCGACGTGCATCACGGCAACGGTACGCAGGAAATCTTCTGGTCCGACAGAGATCTGTTTTACGGATCGACGCATCAGATGCCGCTTTTCCCCGGAACCGGAGCGTTGCGGGAGACGGGCGTCGGCAATATATTCAACGCGCCGCTCAGAGCGGGCAACGGGCGTGAGCATTTCGAGGAAGCCTTTCGCGATCGGATTCTTGGCCCCCTTCACGACTTCGCGCCCGATATACTGCTGATCTCGGCTGGGTTCGATGCGCACCGCAACGATCCGCTCGGCGGGCTCAATCTCGTCGAACAGGACTTTCACTGGGCGACCGAATCTTTGACAGAGGCGGCTCGTCGTCATGCAAATGGACGAATTGTGTCGATGCTCGAGGGCGGCTATGACCTGACTGGCCTCGCGCAATCGGTGGCCGCCCACGTTACGGCGTTGATGCAGGCTGGCGCTTGATCGGCGAAAGTTCTGTAAGCACCATCGACGCCCCAAGGCAGGATTTTTATGAATACGACAAAAGCACCGGCCAAGACGTTCGCCGATATCAAAGAGATGACATTCGAGCGGGCCTTGAAGGAGCTCGAAGCCATCGTCGGCCGGCTCGAACGCGGCGACGTCGAGCTTGAGGAGAGCATTGCGATCTACGAGCGGGGCGAAGCTCTGCGTGATCATTGCGATCGGCTGCTCAAGGCGGCGGAAGCCAAGGTCGAGAAGCTGACGCTCGGCGCGGATGGCGCTCCGAAGGGTACGACGCCTCTCGATAAGGATTGAGGACTCCAGCATTTTGGGCCATTGAGCCGCTAGGCGGCAGTTGCGGACATAATTTTTGTCTTCACTGCGGCAAGCCGGCGCACTATTGATCGAAGGGCCGTCGCCAGTTGGGGTGGGGGGTGATAGGCGCTATGGCTAGTACATCCGCCAACCATCTGCCTGTCGATTGTAAGCGACTGCAGCCGTCTGCCGTATCAGGGTCCCATCAGTGAGCCAGACACCGTTACTTGACCGCATTCAAACTCCCCATGACCTTCGTCAGCTGACGGAAGAACAGCTTCCGCAGGTTGCCGCTGAATTGCGTGCGGAGACGATCAATGCGGTTTCCGTTACCGGCGGCCATCTCGGCGCGGGCCTCGGCGTCATCGAGCTGACGGTCGCGCTGCATTGGGTTTTCAATACGCCGGAAGATCGGTTGATCTGGGATGTCGGCCATCAGGCCTATCCGCATAAGATCATCACGGGGCGGCGCGATCGCATTCGCACTTTGCGTCAACCGAACGGTCTGTCGGGATTTACGAAGCGCGACGAAAGTCCGTACGATCCATTCGGTGCGGCGCATTCGTCGACATCGATCTCGGCGGCGCTCGGCATGGCCGTCGCTCGCGACCTCAATCATGGCACGAACAATGTCATTGCCGTCATCGGTGACGGGGCGATGAGCGCGGGCATGGCCTATGAGGCGCTGAATAACGCCGGTGCCCGCGACGAGCGTCTGATCGTCATTCTCAACGATAACGACATGTCGATCGCGCCGCCGACGGGTGCGATGTCGGCCTATCTTGCCCGCGTCACATCGAGCGGGACGTATCTGCATCTGCGCGACTACGCCAAGCAGCTCGTCAAGATGTTGCCGAAGCAGTGGGAGCGGCGCGCGGCGCGCGTGGAGGAATATACGCGCCACATCTGGCAAGGCGGCGCCTGGTTCGAGGAACTCGGTTTCTATTATGTCGGTCCGCTCGATGGGCACGACTTCGACCAGCTTCTTCCCGTCCTGAAGAACGTTCGCGACGCCAAGCAGGCGCCGATCCTCGTTCACGTCGTGACGAAGAAGGGCAAGGGCTACGGACCGGCGGAAGAATCCGAAGACAAATATCACGGCGTCAACAAGTTCAACGTCGTCACCGGCGCGCAGGTGAAGCCGAAGCCCAATGCGCCGAGCTATACGAAAGTCTTCGCCGACAGCCTGATTGCCGAAGCACGCAAAGACAACCGCATCGTCGCGATTACGGCCGCGATGCCGTCGGGCACCGGCTTGGATCACTTCGGCAAGGAATTCCCGGATCGTACGTTCGATGTCGGCATCGCCGAGCAGCATGCCGTAACCTTCGCGGCCGGTCTGGCTACAGAAGGCTATAAGCCGTTCGTGGCGATCTACTCCACATTCCTGCAGCGTGCCTACGACCAAGTCGTGCACGACGTCGCCATTCAGAAACTGCCTGTACGTTTCGCCCTTGATCGCGCCGGCCTCGTCGGCGCGGACGGGCCGACACATGCTGGCGCCTTCGACGTCGCCTACCTTGGATGCCTGCCCGATTTCGTCGTCATGGCTGCCGCGGACGAAGCCGAACTCGTCCATATGGTTGCGACGCAGGTCGCGATCGACGATCGGCCGAGCGCCTTGCGCTATCCCCGCGGCGAGGGCGTCGGCGTCGAGATGCCCGAATTCGGCGTGCCGCTCGAAATCGGCAAAGGCCGTATCGTTCGCGAAGGTTCGAAAGTGGCGCTGCTTTCGTTCGGAACGCGCCTCGCCGAGTGTTTGAAGGCGGCGGACGAGCTTGCAACGTTCGGTCTATCGACGACCGTCGCCGATGCGCGCTTTGCAAAGCCCCTGGATGAACGTCTTATTCGCGATCTTGCTTCTCATCACGAAGTTCTGGTGACGGTCGAAGAAGGATCGATCGGCGGCTTTGGCAGCCAGGTACTGCAATTCCTTTCCGAGCAAGGACTGTTGGATCGCGGCCTCCGTGTCCGCGCCAAGGTTCTTCCTGACCTGTTTATCGATCATGGCAAACCCGAAGCCATGTACGAGGCTGCTGGTCTCAACGCATCGGGCATCGTTGAAACTGTTTTCGCCGCGCTTGGTCGCGCAGATGTTATCGGTGAGCGTGCGTAAGATGTGCGAGCCACGTACAGACTAAAAAGGGGCTACAGAGGGGAAACGAAGATGCACCCGATCGTAAGTCTTATCGCGCGAATTCTGCTGTCGGTTGTTTTCATCATGGCGGCTTACGGGAAAGCCACGGGATATGCCGGGACGGAAGCCTACATGGAGCAGCACGGGCTGCCGGGCACGCTTCTGCCCGCCGTGATCGCGCTTGAGGTTCTGGGCGGTTTTGCCGTTCTGCTCGGCGTCTGGTCGCGCTACGCGGGGCTTGCTCTTGCCGTTTTTTGCCTGGCCTCTGCTGCGGTCTTTCACAACAACTTCGCCGACCAGGCTCAATTGACGAACTTCATGAAGAACGTCTGCATGGCAGGCGGCTTCCTGTTGCTGTTCGCAAACGGGTCGGGCCGTTATGCGCTCAAGCCCGACTGACGTCGGGCTTGGCTGCAATCCTCATTCCACGGTGATGTGGACGACGTCCGACGTCACCGGCGGGTTATGCGGAATGTGGTTCTTGTCGCCGAGCAGGAGCTGCAACGTATGTTTGCCCGGTGTCAGTGCGACTGAGGCTTCTGTCTGGCCCTTACCGTAGTGGATGTGGTGGTCGTCTTTCGGAATGGCGGAGTTGTAGTCCGTCACTTCCGCATCGACGATGAGGTGATGATGCCCGGTGTTCGGCTTGTCGCTTCCGGCCGGTGCGACGTTCATGCCTTCGATGCCAAATTTCACGGTTACCGGGCTTGAAACCGTCGCGCCGTCGCTCGGCTCAATGATATAGACCTTGGCACCGGGCGGCGAAGGCGTGTGCTCGCTGTCGGCCGAAGCGACAACAGGAAACGCCAGCGCGATGAGCGCGGCGAAGATTACGGATTTCATGAATTCCCTCCAGTTTGCACCACCCAATCCCCGGAAGATGGGAAGCGGACGATTTAAGTTCAACACAGAGGAAACGGCGAAGACCATGCGCCTCGATCAGACGCTTGTCGCGCGTGGCTTGGTGCCATCGCGGGCGCGTGCTCAGGATTTGATCAAGCGCGGGTTCGTGCGCGTCGACGGCAAGATTTGCGACAAGCCGGCTGCGCCTGTCACGGAAGTTCAGCCGGTCGAGATCGCGCCGGATGCGCCGGGGTACGTTTCGCGGGGCGCGGAGAAGCTTACGGCGGCGCTCGATTGCTTCGGGTTCGATCCTGCGGGTGCGGTCGCGCTGGACATCGGCGCATCGACCGGCGGGTTCACCGAGGTGCTGTTGGAACGCGGCGCGCGTCGCGTCTATGCCGTCGACGTCGGTAGTGCGCAATTGCATCCGAGCGTGAATGACGATCCGCGCGTCGTCTCGTTGGAGAATTGTGACGCACGGAGCCTTTCGCATGAAATCGTGCCTGAGTTCGTCGATGCCGTCGTCGTCGACGTCAGTTTCATTTCGGTAACGAAGGTACTCGGCGCGGTTTTACCGTTTGCAGCGGAAGCATGCTGGCTTGTCGTTCTCGTCAAACCGCAATTTGAAGTCGGGCGCGGGAACGTCGGCAGCGGCGGCATCGTCCGGGACGAGACAGCGCAACGGGGCGCGCTCGATATGGTTCGCGGATGGCTGGCAAATCAAAGTGGTTGGAAGATCGTCGGAGAGATGAGGTCACCAATTCTCGGTGGTTCCGGCAATGTCGAATATCTGCTTGGAGCGCGCCGGGATGTCTGAACCTCGCGAGCTTCTGATCACGCGCATGGGCGCGCAAGGCGATGGCGTTGCCGATGGTGAAGGTGCGCCTATTTTCGTGCCGTTCACGTTGCCGGGCGAGCGCGTCTTGGCCGAGGTTTCCGGCGATCGCGGACGGCTCATAAAAATTCTCGAGCCAAGCCCATCGCGGATCGAGCCGATCTGCCGGCACTTCGGAAAATGCGGCGGCTGTTCCGTTCAACATCTGGCGTTCCAGGATTATCGCGCGTGGAAGCGCGATCTCGTGACTGCAGCGTTTCGCGCGCGCGGCCTTCCGGTCGATGTCGGCGACCTCGTCGAACCAGGCGGCAAGCGGCGGCGCGCAATTTTTACGATCGAGCGAACCGATAGCGGGACGGCGATCGGCTTTCACGAAGCGGGCTCGCATGCGCTCGTCGCGATCGAAGAATGTCCGGTTCTCGAGCCGAAGATCGTCGCGGCGCTTCCCGGCCTCGGTGCTCTGATTGCGCCGCTCATTTCGAAGCGCGGCGAAGGGCGGTTGACGGTGACGTTGACGAAGTCCGGGCTCGACGTACAGCTTGACGCCAGCGCGCGCCACCTGACGCCGGAAGTTCGCGCTCGCCTTGCTTCTGGCGCGAGTGATCTCAAGCTCGCGCGGCTGGCCATCGGCGACGACGTCGTGGTCGAAACGCTGCCGCCGTTTCTGTCGTTCGGAATAGCGGATGTCGTGACGGCGCCGGCCGTGTTCATACAGGCTGTTGCCGAGGCTGAAGGCGAGATCGCACGTCGCGTCGTGGCGGCCGTGGGCAAAGTCAAAGCTGTCGCCGATCTGTTCTGCGGTATGGGGGCGTTCACGTTTCCGCTCGCGGCCCGTGCCAAAGTCTCTGCTTTCGATGGCGACAAGGCTGCGATTGCGGCGCTGACGGCTGCCGCAAAAAAGACGAGCGGTTTGAAGCCGATTGTTGCCACCACTCGCGATCTCTTTCGCGAGCCGTTATCACCGCTGGAGCTGAACGAGCACGACGCGGTCGTGTTCGATCCGCCGCGCGCCGGCGCCGAAGCGCAGGCGCAGAGACTGGCAAAATCGAAGGTCAAAACCGTCGTTGCGGTTTCCTGCAATCCGGCGACACTGGCGCGTGATGCGCGGCATCTGATCGACGGCGGCTACGGGATTGAATCCGTGACACCGATCGATCAGTTCGTCTATTCCGCGCACGTCGAAGTGGTTGCGGTGTTCCGGCGCTAGCCGCCGATCTGGCCGCGATGGCGCAGGAAATGATCGGCGAGCACGATGGCCATCATTGCCTCGCCGACAGGTACGGCGCGGATGCCGATGCAGGGATCGTGGCGACCCTTCGTCGTGATGTCGGTCTCGTGGCCGTGCGCGTCGATCGTTCGTCTCAACGCCAGGATCGATGACGTCGGCTTCACTGCGAAACGGCATACGACGGGTTGGCCCGTCGAGATGCCGCCGAGGATGCCGCCTGCGTTGTTCGAGAGGAACACCGGCCGGCCGTCGTTGCCGATGCGGATTTCATCGGCGTTTTCTTCGCCCGTCAGCTCAGCAGCCCCCATTCCGGCGCCGATCTCGACACCTTTGACGGCGTTGATCGACATCATGGCGCTAGCGAGATCCTGGTCGAGCTTGGCGTAGAGCGGGGCACCCCAACCAGCGGGTACGCCTTCAGCGACGACTTCGATCACGGCGCCGATCGAGGAACCGGCCTTACGCACCTTGTCGAGGTAGTCGGCCCAAAGCTCGGCGGCTTTCTTATCCGGCGAGAAGAACGGGTTGCCTGCCACGTCGTCCCAATTCCAGTTGCCGCGGTCGATCTTATGCGGTCCGATCTGGATCAGCGCGCCGCGAATTTTGACACCTGCGATAACTTTGCGGGCGACGGCGCCAGCAGCAACCCGAGACGCCGTTTCGCGTGCCGACGAGCGGCCACCGCCGCGATAATCGCGGATGCCGTACTTGGCGTCATAAGTGAAGTCTGCGTGCCCCGGCCGGTACTTGTCTTTGATGTCGCCGTAGTCTTTCGAGCGCTGATCTGTGTTTTGAATTTCGAGCGCGATCGGCGTTCCGGTCGTGACCTGCTTGCCGGAAGCATCGTTGAAGACGCCCGACAGAATTTTCACCGCGTCGGCTTCCTGGCGCTGGGTCGTGAAACGCGATTGCCCAGGTTTACGGCGGTCGAGGTATCCCTGGATGTCGCTTTCATCGAGCGTGATGCCGGGCGGGCAGCCGTCGACGATGGCGCCGATCGCGGGGCCGTGGCTTTCGCCCCACGTCGTCACGCGAAAGAGATGGCCGAAAGTGTTGTGAGACATCGCCTGGTCAATCGCTTGAATGAGAGCCCTTCGAGCCTATCAGGCTCTGCAACGATTGTGTTGCCGGGTTGCGTCAGTGTCTTTCATAGGTGCGGCGGGAAGGGGCGGCAAGACCGTGGCCCCAGGTAAAGCGCGTGACAAGTCGAGGCGACGCAGATTAACTCAGTCACAGTGTGCGTTCGTCACTGTTTCTGCCACGCTAGGCAATATGACGACGGCGTTCGTATTTGTATCCGCTTTGACCTGCAACTCGACCGAGGACGCGATTGCTGCCCGAACGCAGCCCGCGTGCCATCGAGAGATCGCACGTTCCGGGACAAGCGCGGAATGGACTTCGGCCTACGGATAAAACCGTTGGCCAACCAAAAAGACCGTTCTGCCGGGATTTGAGCGTCCGCGGTCGAAGGGTCTTTCATCATGCACTCATCATTGAGTGACGAAGAGCCGGAGAGCCGCTTCTCCGGCTCTTTTGCTTTCTCAGAGCTAGAGCCAGCGCATCGCGCCGTCGCGGACCATCAGAATTTTGTCCTG
>DATBRP010000280.1:0-1706 GCA_036560245.1 Hyphomicrobium sp. | reverse complement strand
GCCAGCCCCGCAGGCGTCGCGGGTTCGATATTGACGCTCTCGCCGCAACCGCAAGCGCCCTTCTGGTTCGGGTTGTTGAACACGAACTGCGAGGAGAGTTTGTCGATTTTGAAGTCCATCTCGGTGCCGATCAAATACATGATCGCAGCCGGGTCGATCAGCACGACCGCGCCCTTGTCCTCCACGACTTCGTCGAACTTGCCGATCTCATTGGCCCAGTTCATCGTGTATTCCATGCCGGCGCAGCCGCCCTTCTTAATGCCGATCTTCAGTGCTTTGACGCCCGGCTTCTGCGCAAGCAGCGTCGCGACGCGTTCGGCAGCGGCGTCGGTGAGCGTCATGACTTTCGGCATCATTCTAAGCGAGGGCACATAGGCCTCCGTGTTTCGAGTCGTGGTTTCCACCAGTATATGGGAGTTCGGGCGTCAAAAGCGAGGCGCCTCAGAACATGCCGACGGCGAGGCGGGCCTCATCGGACATACGGCTCTGGTCCCAAGGCGGATCAAAGACGATTTTGACCTTCGTCTCGGCAACGCCGGGGACAGCACTTACGGCATTCTCGACCCAAATCGGCATTTCGCCCGCGACCGGACAGCCGGGCGCCGTCAGCGTCATATCGATTGCGACATTACGGTCGTCGTCAATCTCGACCTTGTAGATCAGCCCTAGCTCGTAGATATCGGCCGGAATTTCGGGATCGTAGACGGTCTTCAGGGCGGCCACGATATCGTTGGTTAACCGGTCGACCTCCTCCGGCGGTAGCGCCGTGGAAGTTGTACCGGCGGCGGCCGCACCTTCGGTCGTGCCGGGTGTCGGTGCAGCACCGCCATCGGGTGGCGTTGCTGGCGGCGCATCCATCGCCTCGACAGCCGTCTTCAAGACTTCGCGTTCTTCAGTCGGCTTCCCGTCCATGCGGAGCTCCTCAGGTAAAGAGATCATGGGCCTTGGTCAGCGCAGTCACCAGCGCATCGACTTCGGCTCTCGTGTTGTATAACGCGAAGGAGGCCCGGCAGGTTGCCGTCACGCCAAGGCGCTCCATCAACGGCTGCGCGCAGTGATGCCCGGCGCGTATGGCGACGCCGGAGCGATCGATGATCGTCGAGACGTCGTGCGGATGCAGGCCATCGACTGTAAATGAGAAGATCGCGCCCTTGCCGGGTGCCGTACCGTAAAGCTTCAGCCACGGCAGTTCGGCCAAGCGCTCCGCCGCGTAGGCTCCAAGCTCGGCCTCGTACCGCGATATTTTTTCCCGCCCGATCTGCATCATGTAGTTGAGCGCGGTGCCGAGCCCGATAGCTTCGACAATCGCCGGCGTTCCCGCCTCGAACCGATGCGGCGGCTTGTTATAGGTGATGCGATCGAGCGTCACGCTTTCGATCATGTCGCCGCCGCCTTCATAGGGCGGCATGGATTCGAGATATTCCTGCTTCGCGTATAGGACGCCAATGCCCGATGGGCCGTAGGTCTTGTGGCCGGTAAAGACGTAGAAATCGCAGTCGAGATCGCGGACGTCGACGGCCATGTGCACGGCCGCCTGGCTGCCGTCGACCAGCACCGGAACGCCCTTGGCGTGGGCGATGCGGACGATTTCCTTAATCGGATTGACGGTGCCGAGCACGTTCGACATGTGCGTGACGGCGACCATTTTGGTGCGCTTGGTGATCAGTTTATCGAGTTTGTCGACCATAAGCTCGCCGCGATCGGTC
>DATBRP010000279.1:0-3254 GCA_036560245.1 Hyphomicrobium sp. | reverse complement strand
TCGGAATGACGTGGGGCGCGTGCGATCCGGACAATCCGAAGAACCGGCGGCTGCGCTGCTCGGCGCTGATCGAACGCAAAGGGACCGGCGGCCAGACGGCCGTACTGGTCGACACCTCGCCCGATTTTCGCGCCCAGATTCTGGCGACGCGTCTGACAGCGCTCGACGGCGTGCTTTATACGCACGACCACGCCGATCATACGCACGGCATCGACGATCTCAGAATGGTCGCGTTTTCGATGAAGCGACGCATCGATGTCTATTTCGACGCGGCGACAGGTTCGAGCCTCAAATCGCGCTTCAGCTATTGCTTCGAGACGCCGGCCGGTTCGGGCTACATGCCCATCCTCAACGGCCACGAGATCGACGCCGTCAACCCGATTGCGATCGACGGCGGCGGCGGCACGATTACGGCGCATCCAATCGCACAGTTGCATGGAGCGATGCCGTCGCTCGGCTATCGCGTGTCCAATCTCGCCTATTCGCCCGACATCAGCGACATCCCTGAAGCATCCATTCCGCTGCTTCAGGGGCTTGACGTCTGGATCGTCGATGCGCTGCGCTACACGCCGCATGAGAGCCATTTCAGCGTCAAGCAGGCGCTGGCGTGGGTCGAGCGTTTAAAGCCGAAGCGCACGATCCTGACGCACATGACGAGCGAACTCGATTACGCCACGCTCGCCAAGGAACTGCCGGCGGGCGTCGAGCCCGCCTTCGATGGCATGGTCATCCCATTTTCCTGATGTGGTGAGCTTCAATACTGTGGCCCTGGATGGCCGGGTCAAGCCGGCCATGGAGTTGGGAGGAGGGTTATTTCCACAGCCCGTATTCTTCGTACTTTGACTCGGGGATTTCCCCGCCGAGCTGAAATTCGAACGACTTGGCCTTCATCTGATCGTCGGTGACAGCGCACTTATATTTCAGCGCATACCAATGATTGTTGGCGCGGACCGCTCCGCTGGTCGCGGTAACGACATTGTCTTTGAAGACGGCACGGGTCTGAGTGCTTGTTTTGACGCGATCTATGCGCTTCAGATGCGAGCCTTTACGAATGGCATCGAGGCCGCGAATGGTGCAGGCTTGGTGTGCCCTTTCCTCGGGCTCCAATTCCTTCAAAACCCGATCCATATGGGCATCGGCAAATGCCGTCGACGCAGCGCCTGCTGCTCCACCCATGACCATGAGCAGCAAACAAAGTTCTCTTGCTAGAAGCATTCCAGATGGTTTCCCCGTTCCCCTTATTGATCGCAGAACAAGACTGCGAGCCGTCCCCCGACGACGGGTGTCAAAACGCGCGCACATGTGTCCGGAATGAGGCGAAAAGCTGAAAGCGGGGGCAGATCTTGCATCGCAGGCATCTCGAAGCCGGGCGGAACTCCGGCTACGGCACGCAAGCGGCGGACATCGCGGAAGCTTCAAAATCTTGTGTTTTTATTGCGCCTAAACGTCGGCATTCATGACGTTCGCATCAGCCGCGTGATCCGCCCGGTGCGACGCTCTCCAATCGCGGAAATTCACGACGTCGCCGTTGCGCTCGCAATGCCGCGACGCAAGTTCCAAAAAGAGCGGCACGACATCGTCGGGAGACGGCAAGGTGGCCGAATCTTCGCCAGGGAAGGCCTTGGCGCGCATTTGGGTGCGGGTCGCTCCCGGATTGATCAGATTGGCGCGAACGGGCGTGTTCGTCAGCTCTTCGGCCCATGTCTTGACCAACGCCTCCAAGCCCGCCTTTGAAGCCGCATAGGCACCCCAGTAGGCGTATTTGCCGCTCGCTGCGCCAGATGTCACGAAGATGGCGCGGCCGGCATCGGAACGCTTCAGCAACGGATCGAGCGTGCGAATGAGACGCCAGTTGGCATTGAGATTGATGTCGATGGTCGCAAGAAACGCCTCTTCGGTCGTGTGACCGAGCGGCGAAAGCGGACCGAGAATGCCGGCGTTGGCGACGAGGATATCGAGGTGCTGCCAGCGCTGGTAAAGCGTCGGGCCGAGCTGATCCACGCGGTCGCCTTTTTTAAGGTCGAGCTGCAGCAGCGTCGCTGCACCGCCAATGGACTGAATTTCGTCGTCGAGGGATTCGAGCGCTCCAAGCGATCGCGCCGTGATGACGACATGCGCCCCTGCTTTCGCAAGTCCCAGCGCCACGGCTCTGCCGATGCCGCGCGATGCGCCGGTAACAAGAGCGATGCGTCCGTTCAGCGGGCCGTGCTCGGGGCTTTCCGTCATACGAGATACTCAATCTGCGGTTTGCCAATATGGCCCGGTGGCCGCGGAGCGTCAGCCGACTTCGGCCAGCAACGAAAGTTGGCGCGGAATAGACTCGCCGTTGAAATCGGTGAGATTGGTCGGGTAATCGCCCGTGAAGCAGTGGTCGGTGAATTGCGGTGAGCGGTCGTCGCGATGATCGAGGCCGATGGCGCGATAGATGCCGTCAACGGATAGGAATGCCAAGCTGTCAGCGCCCATGAATGCGCGCATTTCTTCGAGCGACATGTTGGCTGCGAGCAGATCCTTCTTGCTCGGCGTATCGATGCCGTAGAAATCGGGATGCGTGATCGGCGGCGAGGATATGCGCATGTGAACTTCGCGCGCGCCGGCATCGCGAATGAGCTGCACGATTTTCTTCGAGGTCGTACCGCGCACGACGCTGTCGTCGATCAAAACGACCCGGTTGCCGCGAATGACGCCGGAATTCGCCGAGTGCTTGAGCTTGACGCCGAGCTGACGAATACGCTGCTCCGGCTCGATGAAGGTGCGGCCGACATAGTGGTTGCGGATGATGCCGAGCTCGAAGGGCAGGCCGCTTTCCTGCGAATAGCCGAGCGCCGCCGGAACGCCTGAATCGGGCACGGGGATGACCATGTCGGCGGCGATGTGGCTCTCGCGCGCGAGCTCGGCGCCGATGGCCTTTCTCGCCTCGTAGACGCTGACGCCGTCGACGACGCTGTCGGGCCGGGCGAAATAGATGTACTCGAAGACGCAGAGCCGCTTCGGCTCCTCGGCGAATGGCTTGACGCTGCGCACGCCGCCGGCGCCGACGATGACGATCTCGCCGGGTTCGACATCGCGGACGAACTCGGCGTCGATGATGTCGAGGGCGCAGGTCTCCGAGCTGAGGATCCACGCATCGCCGAGCCGGCCGAGCACCAGCGGCCGCACGCCGAGCGGATCGCGTACGCCGATCAGCCCGGTCTGGGTGAGCGCCACCAGCGAATACGCGCCCTCGACCTGCCGCAGCGCATCGATGACACGGT
>DATBRP010000278.1:0-8368 GCA_036560245.1 Hyphomicrobium sp. | reverse complement strand
GACTTCGACGTGACGATGAAGCGGCTCGCGGCGAGATCGAGCGTGTTCAACACGCCTTCGAGCGTTTTGCCATCGAGATTGTCATAGAAACGCGTGCGGGGTCGCGACTTCTGGCCTGCGGTCGCGACGCCGGGAATTTTCCAGCCGGCGATTTGCGCCAGCGTCTGTCCGCCGAGGCTCGATCCACCGGTGCCGAAGAACACGAGCGTGTTGGCGCCTTCGCTGAGACGCGCGAGCGCCGCTTCGGCATCAGCTATGTCGGCTGTTTCTTCAGCGATGCGCAGGAGCGCCAAGCGATTGTTGCGGCAATCGTCCTGCAGCGTTTTGACGTGCGGGCCGATGCGCTCGAGCCACGACGCGTAGACCGAAGACGACAGGCCGTGTTCGCCGATCGCCGCCTCGAGACATCCGCTGATATTCTGGTGAAACTTGCTTCCGTCGTGATGCCCGTCTTGCATGGCGGTAGGAACGCTCCCGGCTGAACCGGGCTCCGACGTAGCCGATTTCATACCTGCGGCCAAGGGCGCCGATGGCCCCACCAAAACCTTCGGTGGAGCCTTACTTAACCGCGCTTAACCGCGGCTCGGAACAGCGACCGGGCGCAGGGCGGCAGGTATTACCGACTTCATTCCCGCGGGCTTGCCGACGATGGTCACGATTAGATCGTCGGGCTTCAAGAGCCGGGCTGCCACGCGTTTGGCATCCGCCAGCGTAACGGCTTCGATCATCTTGTTGCGGTTCTCGACATAGTCGGGGCCGAACCCTTCCTGCATCAAGCCCAAGAGCTGAGACGCGATCTTCGCGTTCGTGTCGAAGCGGAGCGCATAGGAGCCGGTGAGATATGATTTGGCAGCGTCAAGATCGGCCTGCGTCGGTCCGTTCTCGGCCATCTTTTTCATCTCCTTGCGGATGATGTCGAGGCTTTCAGCCATTGATGCGTTCTTGGTCGCGACGCTACCGAGCAGAATGGAGGTGTACCGGTCAGGCTGGATGTAGGTGTAGACCGAATAGGCGAGGCCGCGTTTTTCGCGAACCTCTTCCATCAGCTTGGCGGAAAAGCCGCCGCCGCCGAGAATGTGATTGACGACGAACGCCGTCATGAAGTCGGGATCCTTGCGCGGCATGGCGCCGAGGCCGAAGACCGCGACCGACTGGGGCACGCCCATGTCGATGACTTGCTGGCTGCCGCCGATCAGCGGCTCGGTCTGCGCGACGGGGAATAGATCCGCCTTCGCGGGAAGGCCGCCGAAAACTTCGTCGATGAGTTTGCCGAGCTCGGCAGCGGTGATGTCACCGACGGCAACGACCTTCAGGTTATCGCGCGCAAAGACGCGCTTGTGATAAGCGAGAAGATCATCGCGGGTGATCTTCGCCACGCTTTCGGCAGTGCCGCTGGATGGGCGTGCATAAGGGTGCCCGGCAAATGCCTGCGCATACCATTCGCGCATCGCGACCTTACCGGGGTCCTTATCGGCGTAGATGAGATTGGCGATGAGCTGCTGACGGATGCGTTCGACGGCGTCGGTATCGAACCGCGGATTTTGCACGGACAGTTTCAACAGATCGACGGCCTTGTCGCGATTGACCGTCAACGTTTCGAACGAGCCGTAGAGCGAATCCTTGGTGTCGTCGTAGGTCATGCGCATGGCTAGGTCTTCCATGCGCTCTTGATATTGTTCCGATTTCAGATCACCGGCGCCTTCATCCATCATCGCGGTGATGAAGTTTGCGACACCCGCCTTGCCTTCCGGGTCCTGGCTGTTGCCGCCGTCGAAGGCGTACCGAAGCGAGATCAGAGGAACGCTGTGCTCTTCGACGAGCCAGGCTTTGATGCCGCCCGGCGATGTAATTTGTTGAATGTTCATAGCTGCTGCCGGACGGCTGAAGGAAAGGAGGAGGAAAGGCGTCGCCATCACCAGAGCCACGGCAACGTTGAGACGGGCCACGGTGCGAACGGCCGCAGCAATCCCGCGAGGGAGATTCAACATGGGCTTCACCTCAATTCGCCGTCTGCGGAAGGGGGCGGAAGGTCGTCTTCGACTTGCGCGACGCCGCTTTGATCGGGAACGAGATAGCCCGTCACCGAGGCGCGCAGATTGAAATACTTCCCAGCGACCTTCTTGACGTCGTCCGCCGTGACTTTCGAGATCGCGTCCGGCCAGCCTTCGACGTCGGCGACGGTGCGTCCGACCGCGAGGTTCCAGCCATAACGACGAGCCAGCGTCGCCTGATTATCGCTGTCGTAGACGTAATCGGCGAGATAGCTGCGTTTGGCGCGAGCAAGCTCGGCGTCGGTTACGCCGTTTTTCACGATATCGGCCAGAACGTCGTCAATGGCCGCTTCGACTTTGGGGAGCGGCACGCCATCGGCGGCGACGCCGTAAAGCGAAATGGTGCCACCATCGAGCCCGGAGCCTGAGTAATCACCACCGGCGCTCGACGCCAGTTTCAATTCGACGACGAGCTTTTTGTAGATGCGGCTGGTCGTGCCCGAGCCCGCGATCTTCATCAAAAGATCGAGTGCTTCGGCCTCTCCCGGCTTCGCCGTAACGTAGCTCGGCGTGATGTAGTAACGCTGCATCGAGAAGTTGCCGGCACGCGGATCTTTGAGTTCGAGCCTGCGCGCAGCGATCGGCGGCGGTTCGCTCGGCCGTTTGCGAACGGGATTTACGTCCGGATTTGCCGGGATCTTGCCGTAGGTCGCTTCCGCAAGCTTCCTCACTTCGTCATTCGTCACATCGCCCGAGACGACGAGGATCGCGTTGTTCGGCGCGTAATAGTGTTTGTAGAACGTCAGCGCATCCTGGCGAGAGAGCTGCTGCATCTCGTGATACCAGCCGATGACCGGCGTGCCATAGGGATCGTTGAGATACAAAGCCGCGTTCATCTGCTCATCAAGCAGAGCCGCCGGATTGTTGTCGATGCGCGAGCGACGCTCCTCGAGAATGACGTTGCGCTCGGTCAGAACCTCTTTCTCGTCGAGCCGCAGGTTGACCATGCGGTCGGCTTCCATTTCCATCATCTTGCCGAGACGGTCCTTGGAGACGCGCTGGAAATAAGCCGTCGTGTCGTGGCCGGTGAAGGCGTTGTCCTGTCCGCCGAGGCGGCTGACGATCTTGGAAAATTCGCCAACCGGGATTTTGTCGGTCGACTTGAACATCAAATGTTCGAGGAAATGGGCGATGCCGGATTTGCCGCGCACCTCGTCGGCGGCGCCGACGCGATACCAGACCATGTGGGTGACGACCGGCGCACGGTGATCGGGAATGACCACGACCTCCATACCGTTGGCGAGCTTGAACTCGGAAGCGCGAGTTGCTGAGTCGGTCGCGAAGGCTTCGGGTGTCAGAGCGAGCATGAAGAGCGCCAAAATGGTTAAGAAGCTAAGCCGGCTGGACGTCGCAAGACGCATATCGTCGGTCCTTGAACGTAGGCAGCGTCACGCGGGCTGCCTACCCTTTTTGATGATACTGAAGTCCCAGCACGCGGGGACAACTTTTCACGAAATCGTGCCCCGGAGGCCGGAGCGCCTGTGTGCGCAACGCCGCCCAATGAGCGTGAGTTGGGGTATAAAAGTCAAATGACAAGGCGTTCATCTCGCGCGCCTAAACCGCGGATCGATCGAGACTTTTTATCTGACGAAAAAAAAAGAATTTCTAATCGGAGCCTGATGTAATCGCAATCGCCGCTATTGCTACTGCGAGTCGTCGTCGGCATCGCTCTTGCCGGACGACATCCATTTCTGGGCTGCGGTCAAGATCGACGGATGGCATGGCCCAAGCGGTCCCACTATGGTATCCGCGCTCGAGTCGCCTCTCGCCAGAGCGGTGTCGTAATTGGCCTTGCAGTACTCGTCCTGCTGCTTTTGCTGGTCGGCCTGCGAAAGCTTCTTCAGTTTGTCGGGATCTTGAATCGCCGCCAACGATGGTTCGGCACCCTTTTCGCTTCCCGGGGGCGGCAGCGAGTCGAGACCCGGCGGCACGACAAGCGGCTGGCGAACGGCCATCTTGGGCTCTTTCGCCTGTGCCCCGGAACCGTTCAGACCGACGACATCGAAAATCTTGCCGTTCAACTGGACGTCGTCGACGCCACAGCCGGAAATCGCAACGAGCGCCGCGCCAAGCGATGCGAACAACGCGGCTTTTATGATCGATTTCAAAGGCATACGTATTTTCGGTGCCCCAACCTGCCATGCCCCTGAGTGCAATATGCCGAGATTTGCGGCGCTAATGCGACTCGCTGAAGAATGACTCATACAACAGTGCCATGACGCCAGCAACGATCGCCACGTCGGCGACGTTGAAGACGTACCAATGGTACCCAAAAGCATGCAGCGAGAAGAAGTCGGCGACGCCGCCAAGGTGCAGCCGATCGAGCGCATTGCCGATGGCGCCGCCGATGATCAGCCCAAGGCCGATCGCCATCAGTCTGCCGCCGCCCGACCGGTTCAGCCACGCCCAGAGAAACAGGCTCGCGACGACGGCGAAGCCCGAGAGCAGATATTGGCCGAGCGTGCTTTCCTGATTGAACAGCGAATAGCTGATGCCGATGTTCTTCACATACACGAGGTCGAGAAATGGGAAGACTTCGACCCTTCCCTTGCTGCCGATATCGAAGACCGACAGCATCCACCATTTGTGCACCTGATCGGCGGCGATGGTCGCGACCATGATGACGAGCGCGAGCGGCGCCCAACGGCTCCAAACGAAGCTGCGTGGATTTGCAATCGCCATTACGCTGCCACCTGAGCATCGATTTCGCGAATGGCGGCGGCGTCGCGCGCCGACAGGTCGGGATAGTCAGGGTCGGAACCGACATCCTTGGTGATGCGCCAAGACCTCGCGCACTTCTTGCCTTCGGCGCGCTTGACGACGACGCCGACACCCGGCTCGTTCGGCAACGTGAAGGCACCGGCAGGCGCAGGCTCGGTCAAGATCGAAATGTCGGACGTGATGCAGACCTCTGCCATGTCGACGCCATCGAGGCCCGACAGCAGATCGGGATCGGTGACGTAGACTTCGGGCGCGGCTTCGAGAGACGATCCGATCTTCTTGTTGGCGCGCTCGATTTCGAGTGCGCCGGTCACGACGCTGCGGACTTCCTTCACGCGATCCCATTTGGCGGCGAGATTGTCATCGCGCCAGTCGCGCGGGATTTTCGCGAACGGCAAAAGATGCACGCTGTCGCCGTCGTTCGGGCGGTACTGCAGCCAGGCTTCTTCCGCGGTGAACGACAGGATCGGCGCCAGCCATTTGAGCAGCGCTTCACACAACTTGTCGATCACCGTCAGCGCCGCCTTGCGCTTCAGGCTCGACGGTGGTTCGCAATAGAGCGCGTCCTTGCGAATGTCGAAATAGAAGGCCGAAAGCTCGGTGTTCATGAACTGCGTCAGCAGGCCGACGATCTTACGATAATCGTAAGTTTCGTAGGCTTTGCGGATGTCGTGATCGAGTTCGACAAGGCGATGCAGCATCAGCCGTTCGAGTTCGAAGGGTTGCATGTCCTTGAAAGACACCGCGTCTTCCGGCTTGAAGTGCGCGAGTGCGCCGAGCATCCAGCGCAGTGTGTTGCGCAGCTTGCGGTAGGTTTCGGAAAACGTCTTCAGGATTTCATTGCCGATGCGCAGATCGTCGGAATAGTCGGACGCCGCCACCCAGAGCCGAAGAATGTCGGCACCGGACTTCGCCATCACATCTTGTGGCGCGACGACGTTGCCGAGAGACTTCGACATCTTCTGACCCTTCTCGTCGAGGACGAAGCCGTGGGTCAGCACCACGTCATAGGGTGCTTCGCCACGCGTGCCACAGCTTTCGAGAAGGGAGGAATGGAACCAGCCGCGATGCTGGTCTGAGCCTTCGAGGTACATGACGCGATCCTGACCGCCGTCGCGCTTGCGGCGAAGCCCTTTGAAGCCCGGGAACGCAACCGGGTCTTCCAACGTGAACGCGTGCGTCGAGCCTGAATCGAACCAAACGTCGAGCACGTCCTTGACCTGCTCCCATTTCGGCAGATCGGCGTCGGGGACGAGGCCTTTGAGAAAGCGTTCTTTCGCGTCGGCTTCGAACCAGACGTCGGCACCCTTTTCGGCGAATGCCTTTTCGATGCGGGCGCTAAGTTCATCCGACTTGTCGAAACCTGGACCCGGGATGACCTGATCGGTTTCGACGTTGCGGAAAACCGTGATCGGCACGCCCCATGCTCGCTGACGCGACACGACCCAGTCGGGCCGGTTCTCGATCATGCCGGTGATGCGATTTTCGCCGGCGGCGGGCACCCATTCGACGCGCTTGATCTCATTGAGTGCCAAGCCGCGCAACGTGCTCGCTTCGGCATTTATTCGGTTGCTCATATCTGCGGATGTGCCAGCCAACTCTTCAATCCAAGATGGCTTCTGCGATTGAAACTTGACGTCCATCGCGATGAACCACTGCGGCGTGTTGCGGAAGATGACCGGCTTCTTCGAGCGCCAGGAGTGCGGATACTGGTGCTTCAGGCGGCCGCGCGCGATGATGTTTCCGGCTTCCTGCAACGCCTTGATGACGGCATCGTTGGCGTCGCCCTTGTCGCCGTTCTCCTTCAGCACGCGCTTGCCTTCAAAGCCCGGCGCGGCCTTCGTCATCACGCCGTCGGCGTCGACGGTGAAAGGGACTTCCGCGTCGATGCCACGGTCGCGAAGCGCTTTCTGATTTTTGGTCCAGATGTTGTAGTCGTCGGCGCCGTGACCGGGCGCGGTGTGTACGAAGCCGGTGCCCGTGTCGTCGGTGACGTGATCGCCGTCGAGGAGGGGAACGTTGAATTTGTAGCCGAGGGAAGCGAGCGGGTGCGCGCAAACCAAGTGCGCCAGCGTATCGTGCCAAACCTCGCCGAGGTACTCGGCGGACTCGACCTTGGCAGCCTTCAAGACGTCAGCGGATAATTTTTCCGCAAGCACATAGCAATCGCCGACCTTCGCCCAATTTCCTTCCGGCGCGGCGGTGACCTTGTAAAGTCCGTATTGGATTTTGGATGAGAAGCTGATCGCCCGATTGCCGGGTATCGTCCACGGTGTCGTCGTCCAGATAACGACGGAAGCGCTTTCGAGCGCATCGTACCATTGGTCAAAATTATTGATCGACGTGGGGACCTTGAACTCCCCAAGTTTTTTGATCGGAAACTTCACCCAGATCATGTCGGACTGATAGTCCTGATACTCGATCTCGGCTTCGGCCAGCGCGGTTTTCTCGACGACGCTCCACATCACGGGCTTCGAGCCGCGATAGAGCTGGCCGGTTTCAGCGAACTTCATCAGCTCGCGCGCGATGATGCTCTCGGCATTATAGGACATCGTCAAATAGGGATGCGCCCAATCGCCGATGACGCCGAGGCGTTTGAATTCCTCGCGCTGGATATCAACCCAATGGGCGGCGAACTTGCGGCACTCGTCGCGGAACGCGTTGATGGCGACCGGATCGAGGAAGTTCGGCTTCTCTTTACCCTTGGCGCGATACTGCTCCTCGATCTTCCATTCGATCGGCAGGCCGTGACAGTCCCAGCCCGGCACGTAGTTGGAATCGTGGCCGAGCATCTGCTGCGATTTGACGACGAGATCCTTGAGGATCTTGTTCAGCGCGTGCCCGATGTGGATGTTGCCGTTGGCGTAGGGCGGGCCATCATGTAGCGTGAATTTCACGCGCCCCTTGGACTGCTCGCGCAGCTTTTCGTAAAGCCCGATTTCGCCCCAGCGCTTCAGCAGTTTCGGTTCGAGTTCCGGCAGCCCCGCGCGCATCGGAAAATCGGTCTGCGGCAGGAACAGCGTCTTGCTCCAGTCGCGGCCGTCCGTTGCAGCGGGTGTCTCCGCGGCGGCGCTTGCCTTACCGGGCTTCACGTCTTTCGACATCAGGTGATCTTTCTGGTCAAATCTCGGGGCGTTCTAGCAAGTGCGTCCGTGTTAGCAAAGGCGGCACTTCCTTCCGTCATCCTCGAACGGACGAGCCTGCGAGGCCGTTCGGGGATCCAGCGTAAAGCGCGCCGAAGGCCCGATATCGTGTCTTCGACGAGTCCTGCGCTGGATCCCCGGCCTTCGACGCGGCTCCTTTGCTTGGCATTGCCGACTCTCCTTCGTCGAGCCGGCCGGCAATGCCGTAGCGCCGCGCTCGGCCGAGGATGACGAACGTTAAGTCTTCGCCAAAATCTGCCGGGCCTTGGCGATGTCCTGGTCCATCTGCGCGACCAATTCCTCGACTGAACTGAAACGGCGGTCGCCGCGGATGAAATCGACGAACTCGACCTCGATCTCGCGTCCGTAAAGATCGCCGGTGAAATCGAATAGAAACACTTCGAGCACCGGCATGCCGTCATCGAACGTCGGCCGCGTGCCGAGATAGGCGGC
>DATBRP010000277.1:0-5607 GCA_036560245.1 Hyphomicrobium sp. | reverse complement strand
GACGCCGTTGACCGTCTTGCTCATGCTACGCGTGCCCTGGTCGGTTGAATAATGAGAGAGCCGCGGCCGTCGCTATCGATTTCGTCGTCCGACAGGCGGAAGTTATCCATACGCACCGTTTGGTAATCGTCAAAATAGGTCTTCAACAATCTTTCGATGCCGCGATCATAAGACGGCCGCGCGACGTGCGTTGCCCCGTTCACGACTTTCACGATTTTGCCGTTACGGACGATCAACTCGCCGTTCTTGAACAGCAGTTCCGGCGTCGCGAACATGGCCTCGCGGTCGGGATTGTCGTCGTAAACCGTGATATCGGCGCAAGCACCGACGCCAAGATGGCCACGATCCACGAGGCCCAAGCTTTTCGCCGGTCCGGCACGCGTCATGATGGCGATTTCATAAAGCGTGTATTCGCGGTCGAGCGACGCAAGCGTCGAATATTTGAGCGCGTCCTGATTGATCTTTTGCATCGCCTCCTGGCGGAACGATTTATCCATCAGCAAGCGGATCAAGTGCGGATAGCACGTGAACGGTCCGCCGTTCGGATGGTCAGTCGTCAGGAACACACGCCACGGATCGTTGACGAGCAGGAACAGCTCGAGGCCGATCGCCCACTGCAATGCGTTGACGAAGCTCTTGTCGCGATACTTGAACGGGATGACGCCGCAGCCGGCATCGCACTCGATGTCCATGACGACCCACTTTTTCGGATCGGCCGACCGCGTGGTGACGAACTGGCGCATCGAGTCGCCGGATATCGTACACGTTTGCCCGAACATCACCTGACCGATGTCGATCGAAATATTCTTGTTGGCGTTGACAGCCTCGGCGACGCGCGCTGCGCCGGACGAGAACTTCATATCGCCTTCGGTGCCATAGCTGTGGAATTGGATATGCGTCAGATGGATCGGCAACCCTTCGGCCCCCTTGATCGTCTCGAGAGTCGTCTCCACACCGCCCGGTACGCCGAGATTGCAGCCGTGAATATGGATCGGATGAACGACGCCCAGCTCCTTGAGGCCGCGCGCCAGAGTCAGGATGATGTCGCGCGGAGTGACGCCGTAATAGACGTGCTTCTCGTCGAGATCGAGTTTGCGCTGATTGAACTTGAAAGCGCTGATGCCGCCAGGATTGACGACCTTGACGGCGAGAGCCTGCGACGCATGCATGATCCAGGCGATATAGTCTTTGATCGCGGAGAAATCCGATTTTCCGGCAAGTTGGCGCAGGAAGAAATCGTCCGAACCGATCATGGCAAAGGCGCCTTTGTCGATGATCGGCGTATCGCCCATTTCTAAATGCGTTTGCCGCGCATTGGACGGCAGCATCGCCGGTTCGAACGCCGCCGTGTAGCCCATTTCCGCGTAGCGATACCCGGCATCCAGCGTCGAAGGGATCGCACGACCGGTGGCCGGTCGCGTCAGTTCGGTGCGCGCCAATTCATGCCCAATATGATCCTCCGGCATGAGCGTGCGCGCGATTGTGACTTTGCCGCCGCCGATGTGAGAATGTGGATCGATACCGCCCGCCATCACGACGCGGCCGTGAACTGCGTACTCGTGAGCAATCTTGGCGTTGGGCTCGGGAGAAACGATGCGGCCATTCTCGATAAAAATATCGCGGACCTCGCCGTCGACGCCGTTCGCGGGATCGTAGACTTTGCCGCCGGTAAGCTTGATGAGCATTCTTGGTCTCGAAAGTTGGCCTAGAGGGCGGCTTCGATGGATGCGAGGACGTCGGCGGCGCGGAGCAGCTTGGACTGCCTCAGTTTGCGGAGCGGCAGCGAAACGACGCTATCGACTCTGACAATCGTGCCGGCATGATCGACACCGGGTGTGCCGACCGGAATATAAACGCGCGGCTTGCGCTTCAGAGCAAGATCAGGCGTACCGAGTACGATCATCGGCACATCGGTATCGGGTGGCGAGAGTTCGCCCGTGAACGACGCAAGCCAGACAACGAGATCGCCTTCCTTGGCGGCGATCATGCGCTTCGCATCGTAGCGCTCGGAATCATAGTCCGCCTTGCCGCTCGCGAACGAGACGCGAAGCGGAAAGCCTGATTGCCAGGTGCAAACGGCCGTGACCGAAGGCGATCCTTCGCCGCCGCCGAGTGAGAGCCCCGCGAAGCGTTGCGTGAGATTGAGTTCTTTGATGAACTCGGTGATTGCCTGTACCGTGAGGTCGGCGTTCGGGAAGTCGAAGCTCGAAGGACTCCACACCATCACGCCGTATGTGGCAGCCTTGCAGCGTGCGAAAAGACCTTCGACGGCAGCACGAGGAAGGCCGCCGATGGTGTCATCCGAAATCGCCACGCCCTTCGCCATCGCGCGCATCGCATCGAGAATTTCACCGATGCGATCGGTCTTGCAGGGAAGAGTGAGGACGTCGCCGATGCGCTTGCCGGTTGCCGCCGATTGATCGAGGCCTTCGCCGAGGAAGATCACGGTCCGCTTCGCCGGCGCATCCGAGAACATCGACGCTTCGTTGCAGACGATGCGCTCGAAGAAACGGGGATGGATTTTGTTAATGTCGCTGCCTGCGATGACGAAGAGGTCGGCGCGGTTGCGCGCTTCCGTCAACGACGTCGTGAGGTAGCCGCTCGATTGGTACACACGCAGGTTGCGATAAGAGCTTTCACTCAGCGCATGGTCGACGACGCCACCGGCGCGCTCGGCAAGCGTCATGACCGCGCGCATCCCATCGATGTCGGTGCCCAATCCGCCGAAGATCGGCAGGCGGCTTTCCTTGATGAGCTTGGCGGCAACGGCAATGGCTTCCGAAAGCGGAACGTCCTTGCCGTCGACCTGCGGATTGGGTTCGACGAGGGGCCGCTCGAAACCTGCAACCGATTTGGGACAGCCGTTCTTGAGAACCTTCAGGCCGTTGCCGGAGGGCCCGATTTCGAGATCGTCACAGGCGAGGCCGCAAAACGGACACGCGACGTTCTCATAGTGATTTGTGCCGTTTCTCGACTTTTCGGATTCCAAATCCAGCACCTCTTAAAGCCGTGAAAGCTACCCGGCGAGATTCGACAAAAGCATGAGGCGGGAGGTAAACCAACTTCACCCCCGGCGGTCAAGCGCGGTGAAGGCCCCAAGCTAGGTGCGACACAATTTGCCGTCTCCGACGATGCGCAACGCGCCTAATGTTCCCGCGCTCGGCCCAAAGGGCTCGCATAGGACTCGTTCTACACAAACGTGAACCTCCGGAGGAAATGCATGTTGAAACGCTTGGCGATCGCGGCTGCGATCTTGGGCTCGTTGCCGGTCGTGGCTTTGGCTCACGGTCCATCGCGCCAGAAAGTCACTGAAACGATCGAGATCAATGCGCCGGCCGACAAGGTATGGGCGGTCGTCGGCAACTTCCAGGACATGAGCTGGGCGCCGGCTGTCGCCAAGACTGAGGGCAAAGGGGACAACAAGCCTGCCACCGGTGCCAACAACGATGGCGCCACGCGGACGTTGACGTTGAAGAACGGCGGCGTGATTCAGGAAATGCTGGATCGGTACGATCCCGAAGACAAGTCCTACAGCTACGAAATCACAAAGGTCGACGTGAAGGTTCTGCCGGTCAACGACTATTCGTCGAAGATCACGGTGACGGCCGATGGCGACAACAAATCGACGCTCGAATGGCACGGCGCTTTCTATCGCGGTTTCATGAACAACGACCCGCCGCCGGAATTGAACG
Source organism: Hyphomicrobium sp. (assembly GCA_036560245.1). Taxonomy (GTDB): domain Bacteria; phylum Pseudomonadota; class Alphaproteobacteria; order Rhizobiales; family Hyphomicrobiaceae; genus Hyphomicrobium_B. The sequence continues at coordinate 1,915 of DATBRP010000277.1, read as the reverse complement.
ACGAGGCCTCCGCAAAAGCCGTCTCTGATCTTTACAAGAGTTCGCTCGCGGCAGTGAAAGCGAAGATCGAAGGCGGCAAATAGGTGCGTGCCTTTTCTCGCCGCCGCGCAGCGCTCGCCGCTCTGGTCCTAATCGGATTGCAATCGACGGCGCTCGCGGGCGAGGCTCTGACGACAAACCAGCCGGCCGACAGTCTTTCCTTTGTCGATCTTGCGACGATGAAAGAGGTCGCCCAGATCAAAATCGGCGGCAAGCCGGCCGGCATCGCGCTCTCAGCCGACAAAACCAAGGCCTACATTACGTCGCCCGACAGCAAAGAACTCGTCGAGGTCGATGCGGTTAGGCGCGCCGTTACGCGCCGCTTGGTTTTGGGTGGAGCACCGCTCGGCATAGCGGCGCATCCGAAGTTGCCGGAAGTTTATGTCGCCGACTGGTACTCTCACAAAATTCGTGTGATCGACACGGTGAAGCTGGCGATCGTCGGCGAGATTGCCGTCGGCAAGTCGCCGTCCGGTCTCGCTGTCACGCCGGATGGGCGTCTGCTGCTGTCGGCGGATCGCGATAGCGACACCGTTTCGGTCGTCGATATCGCCAGCCGGACACGGCTGGCGTCGATCCCTGTGGGCACACACCCCTTCGGTATCACCATCGATGCCAAGGGCGAGCGGGCCTATACCGCGAACGTCAAAAGTAATGACGTAACTGTGATCGACATCGCTGCGCAACGCGTAGTCGGTCGCGTCCCGACAGGACGGCGTCCCTATGCCGTCGCCCTCGCGGATGGGCGCGGCTTCTCGACCGATCAGTACGGCGGCAGCGTCACTGTGTTCGACCTCGAAAAACTCACGCCTATTAAGACAATTGACGCTTGCGATCATCCTGAAGGCATCGAGCCGGACCCATCGGCGAGTAATGTTTATGTCGCCTGTTGGGGTGACGACGTGTTGCTCCGTCTCGACCCCGTAAGCCTCAAAGTGACGGGTAAAACGAGCGTCGGCGATGGCCCCCGCGCGTTCGGTAAATTTCTGCGCTAGAGCCTGATGTTACCGGCTTTTAATTACCGGAGCGGGCGATCTTACGGTTACTTTGATGAACAGCTGCCAACCGGCTGCGAACCCGCGCCTTTACCCGAACTGCGACAAGATCTGGTCAATGTGCGCTCGTCTCGCTAAAGAGCCGGGAAAACAACCAATTCGACGACCTGGAGGACTGCCCCTTATGTCTAGATTTTCTTGCAGCGCTGGACTGATCGCGCTCGCCATGCTTTTCCCGAGCGTCGCCGGTGCCGCCGGAGAAACCCCAAAGCCTGCGGATATCCTCTTCGAGCGGCCGCACATCGCATCTGTCGCGGCCGGCACCGTGCTCGACTACAAGTTCGTCCGCAAACCTTCGGATGAAAAAGCGCTCGGACCGGGCTTCACGGATGACATTACCGTGACCGTCGAAAGTGATGGCGCGCCTGGCAAGAAAAACGTGCTCGTGAAAATGTATTCGGGTGATCGTGCGCGAGAACCGCAGCGGATTACCGACATGGACGGCAATCCGATGCTGGTCGTCTATCTCGATGGCGCGGTCTCCCATTTTCGCCAGCTCGCAGGCGGCGACGCCGCCTATCTCAAGGGCATGTTCAGCAGGTATCTTGCCAACGGCGCGACGATCGCGCCGGTAAAAATTATGTACAAGGGGCAGGAAGTCGACGGCTATCAGGTCACGGCGACGCCTTATGCCAACGATCCGGCCAAAGGAAAGATGAACGGCTTCGAGGATGCGAAGTTCACGATTGCGCTTTCCGACAAGATCCCGGGCTACTTCGCCCAGATGGTTTCAAACTATACGAGCACTGACAAGACGGCGCCGTCGCTGCTCGAAACGACAACGCTTGATGGCGTAGGAGCTGTGAAATGAATTCCTTCAT
>DATBRP010000276.1:0-4666 GCA_036560245.1 Hyphomicrobium sp. | reverse complement strand
GCGAACCGGCTCGTTTCACGTTGATACCGGCAATTCGCCGAGGGCCGAGGCGATGGCGTCCGCCTGCTCCGACGCATCACGTGCCGTCGCGTGGCGAAGCGCCTCGCCGATCATAACGAGCACAGGCCCGTCGGGATGCGCCGTATCGAGAGCAGCGGCGATGGCCCCCACCGAAGAGACGACGACCAGCTCGTCAGGCCGGGTCGCATTTGCGACGGCCAATGCCGGCGTATTCGGATCAAGGCCGTGCGCGATGGCAATCTCCGTCAACTCGGAAAGTGTCCGCTTCGGCATGTAGACGACGGTTGTCGCGGCGCCGTCGGCGACCGTGCCCCAGTCGATATCGGCCGGCAGATGGCCACGCCGATCATGCGCAGTGATGAACTGCAGGCGGCGTGCATGATCGCGGTTGGTCAGAGCGACTTTGAGGCTCGCGGCCGCTCCTTGCGCCGAGGTCACGCCCGGAACGACGCTAATCGGAATGCCCGCATCCTGGCACGCCGCGATCTCTTCGCCCGCTCTGCCGAATATCAGCGGATCGCCGGACTTGAGGCGCACGACATTGAGTCCCTGGCGGGCCAGCGTGATCATCTGTGCGTTGATGTCGGGTTGCTTGCAGGATTTCCGGTAGCCGCGCTTGCCGACGTCGATCAGCTTTGCGCCCGGCCGGATGCAGCCGAGAATCGGCTTCGCCACGAGGTCGTCGAAGAGGACAGCATCGGCGGATTGCAACGCCCTGAGCGCTTTGACCGTCAGCAAGTCGGGGTCGCCGGGCCCGGCACCGACGAGCGTGACCGACCCGCCCGGCACGTCGCTAGGCTGTTGTCCGTCGGTTGCGCTCGCCATGTCCTGGCGCGGTCCCAATTCGGAATAGCGCGTTTCAAAGGGCGTGCGCGATTGCCAGCCGTAACGTTCCAGTTCCGGGTCGAGGTGCTCTTCTTCGGGCCAGCCCAAAAGCAGATAGCCGACGAACTTCCAGTTTTCCGGAACGCCGAGCGTCGCGCCGATCACCTCCGGATCGACAATCGAAACCCACCCGAGGCCGAGGCCCGCTTCGCGCGCGGCGAGCCAAAGCACCGTCACCATGCAGGCGCATGAGTTGTCGAGCGTCTCCGGCATCGTCTGCCGGCCGAGGCCGTGGCCCTGCGCCGCGTCGCGGTCGCAGAATATCGCAAGGTGCACGGGCGCGGCGTCGAAGCCCGCGAGTTTTAATTTGTTGTAGAGGTCGGCTTGCTCGCCGTTGTACGCGTCGGCTGAACGAACGCGCTCGGCCTCAAAGTTTTGGACGACGGCGGCACGCGTCTCGGGGCTTTTCACATTAACGATTCGCCAGGGCTGGCTGTTGCCCACCGACGGCGCGAGATCCGCAAGTCGCAGAAGCCGCTCGATCAGCGCATCCGGCACCGGCTCGCGCTTGAAGCGGCGCACATCGCGGCGCCAGCGGACAAGCTGCTCCAGCGTCGCCGGTGCGGATTGGCTCACGTCGAAATCGTCAGGCTTGCGAAACGTCATCGGCAAAAGATACCCAGCTCAGAACCCTCATCAGAGGTCCGTGAGCCTCATATAGCACTTTTGGCAAACGACAGAGAGGCCCTAGGTCGCAAGCATTTTGGGCAGGCTGCTGGAATATCAAGCTTACGAGCCAGCGTCCTCAAGCAAATCGGGCTCTTTCTTCATCAGGCTGGAGACCTTTGCGACCGGAATTTCGAATTCCCAGCCGTTGACAAGCTCAGACATGGCGTCGGCATCCTTCTTGGCGTCGCCTTGCCCCGAGGGTGTGACCTTGACCCAGGCCTGCTTGCCATCCGATTTCAGGTCCAATTCAACCTTAAGACCCTTGTCGGTTTCGAACGTGGCTTTTCCCGCGTCCGGTAGCGCGTCAGACTTGCCGGCTTTGCGGACGTTCTGGAAATCGACGTAGCTCACCGACTCGATAATTTCGTCGACCGAATTTACCGCTTTGAGTTTTTTTCCTGCGGGCATCTGGGCGAGCTTATGGCTTTTACCGTCGGTGTCGCGATCGATCGCATAGGCCGGCTGACCCGTAACCTCGATCGAAGCGGATTTGATCGACTCGGTCGGAATATCAACGACGCGGGTTTTTGCCCAGTCACGGAGTTGCGCCGAACCATCGATGGATCGATCCGCGAGCCAGCTTTGATCTTCGCCGGGTTTCCTGACGTAGGTTCCATTCTTGCTGGCGCCGAAAGCATCGTTCTTTTTGTTGCCGGCAACGATTTCCGCAATCGGCGCGCCGCTCGCATCGAGGAAGCGGATCAGACGCGACGAAGCGCCGTTCTTTTTCGGATCGCTGAGGCCCAGCATGCCGAGCCGATCCTTCTTCGCCGTCTTGCGCTCGACGAGGGAAGCCTCCGACGCCGCCAGCATAAGTTTGCGGACCGCTTCGATGTTCGCCGGATAACCTTCCTGACTGGCGATGACCCACTTGCCGTCCTTATCGGCGAGCTTCAGCACTTTGCCGCCTTGGTCAAATTCAATGGCAGCAACCTTGCCGCCGGACGCCTTAAGGGACGGCAGCATGGCCTCGGCATTACCGCTCGTCACTGTCCAGGGTCGTGTCGTGACATATGCGGTAATGGCCACGACCAAAGAGAGTACGGCGGCGACGAGCAGGGTTACGAACTGTTGCGGCTTCATCGGGCTCCCTCCTCAGCGGTCTTTTTTCGGCGTCTGACGGCGTTGGCGCTTGCGTCGCCAGGAAAGCCCGATTGCAGCCGCACCAAGCAAGAGCGGAACGAACCCGATGTTGGCAAACTTCAGCCAGCCGCCGAGATCGTCAATGTTCTGACGCAACGCCAGCTTGACCTTCCTGAGTTCGCGGCGCGTATCGAGCATCTCGCCGCGGAATTTCTCGACGGCCTGCTGCTCCTTGTCGGTGAGAATGACACCGTTGCCACCGTCGCCTGAGGACTGGATTTTCTGCAGTTCGTCCTGAGCGGACTTGAGCTTGGTCTCAAGGGCTTCTTCCTTGGCTCGGAATTTCTGTTCGGCGCTGCGTCGCAAATCTTCGACGAGCGTGAAGGGGCGTTCCTTGACGCCGCGTCCGCGTAGCGCGATCAGCGCGTTGCTTCCGGAAAGGTTCTCGAGCGCGCCAACAACGAACGCAGCATTGTGAGCCGTCGGAATGACGACGTCCTGGCTCGCCATGTTGCGGTTGACCCAGAATTGGTCGGCAAGAAGGTCCGTGTCGGCGACAACGATGACGTTGATCTTGCCGGACTTGATTTGGTCAGGCCTGACCTCCTTCACAGCAGGAGTGCTTGCAGGAGCCGGCGGCGTTGCTTTCGCAGCATCCGCGGATGCGTCTTTCTTGTCCTTGTCGGCTGCCTTCTTGTCGTCTGTTGCGGCCGGCTTCGGCGGACCATCGGGGAACGCAGATTTTACGTCACCCGAAAGGCGTGCGGCGAGAACCAGCTTGTGGTCACCGGCAACGTAGTTCCGCAACAACGCCAGTGGATCGGCAGCCATGCCGACCTTGCTCGTCGGAACGATCTCCGCGTCGCTGCTCGTCTCAAAGATCGGTGAAAAATCGACAGACGCGCCGTCGATTTTGCTCAAGATGCCAGCGGAAGCCAGGTTGACCTGATCAATGCCCGCTGCCAGCACATCGTTCGGGTTGATGTCCGTCTTGTCGAGGCCAAGCCAGGCGACGTAATCCGTCACCATTCCCTGGCCGCCCTGACCGCCGCCAAACTGCACGCGACGTGCGTGGCGAATGTCGGTCGCGACCTCCTTGGGATCGAACTTGACGCCCCATCCTTCGAGGACTTTGGCGAGTTCTTTGCGTCCGTCGCCTTGATCCTGCAGCAACTGCATCTCGGCTGTTTCGGCGGTGGGATCGATAAAGGCGAGAACCTTGCCTCCCTTGAGCGCGTACTGATCGATTGCGTACGCGGCGTCAGCCGTCAGCTTCGTCGGCTGCGCCACCATCAAAACGTCGATGTCCGAGGGGATCGTTTTGACGTTCTGGTCGATGGTGCGGACATCGAAAAATTCGCGGATCTGACCCATGATCAGCCACGGCGGCGTCGCCTGCCGGCGCATCGGCGACTTGCCGCCGTCGAGCGGCAACGACGTCATCAAACCGATGGTGCGCTTCTTGGGGTTGGCCAAGGAATAGATGAGCTTCGTCACGTCGTATTCGAGAAACGACTCGCGATCCGGAGAGAAGAAAGGAATGGTCTCCTGATTGTCGGTCGCGTTCGTGGCCACAAGCCCGAAGTAACCCAACTCGCCATCGGCATTCACCCGAAGCCCCTTGAGGCCGGCGGCGACTGCCTTGTCCTCGGAGTCTGAGAAGGGTTCGGGATCGAGCACGGTCAGCTGAAGTTTGCCGCCCGATATATCGCGGTACTGCTCGAAGAGCGCCCGGACGCGATCGAAATAACGCGCGACGTCGGGCGACGCAGCAGCGAGGTTGCTGGAGAAATACAGCCGCGCGCTGATCGGCTCGTCGATCGACTTCAAGATCTGGCGCGTGCCGTCGGAAATCGTGAACAGCTTATCCTGGGTCATGTCGGCGCTCCAGGTCTTGAGCCCGATCGACGACGCAAGATTGACGGAGAGCAACAGGACGGCGGCGAGAGCCAAGCCGGCCCACGCCAAAGTGGAACGCTTCAGCGTCGAGCACCACGCGGTCAGCGGC
>DATBRP010000275.1:0-4703 GCA_036560245.1 Hyphomicrobium sp. | reverse complement strand
CTGCAGCGCATCGAGTGCGTCGCGCGGCGTCAGACCGTAATTCGAGAGCGCGATCGGTTTGAGCCGAACCGAAATGGTCGGGACCATCGCGCTTCGCGGCATTCTGAGATCCGTGACGCCGGGAATGTTCGCGATCGCCTTCTGAATGTCGGCAGCAGCGTTTTCGAGTGCCGTTAAGTCCGTCCCGATCGTGCTGATGACGACCTGAGCCGTTTCTCCGCTCACGCTCTCGCTGATACGGTCACCGAGGAACGTCAACGTCTCGGTCCTGACTTCAGGGAACGCGCGCAGGGTATTGCGGATCATGTCCTGCGCGTCTTCTTCGCTTTCCGAATGCACCGGCTTCAGCTCGATGTGAAACTCGCTGCGGTCGGGACTCCAGGTGTCTTCGCCCGATTCCGCTCGTCCGATCTGATGCGCGACGGTGTCCACGAACGGCAACTTGAGCAGCGCCGTAGTGATGCGCTCGCCGACCGCCACGACATCGTCGACGGACGTTCCAGGCGAGGCCATCGCCATCTGCAACACGAAGTGGCCTTCTCGGAACTGCGGGATCAACTCGCTGTAAAGGAACGGCACGACGCCGGCGGCCGCCACGGCGCCGAGTGTCAACAGCAATACGGTTGCCCACCACATCCGGCGCACCACGGACAGCACCCAGGCTTGCGCCACCTTGAGTCCCTTGAGGAGCGGCGATTCCTTCGTGTCTTCGCGCGTCGTCAGGAAGAGGGCGCACAAAGCGGGCGTCACCGTCATCGCCACCACCATCGACGCCAGAACCGCGATAATGAATGTCAGCGCCATCGGCCCGATGAAGCGGCCTTGCACGCCACCGGCGAACAGGATCGGAAAGAACGCGAAGATGACCGCCAGCGTGCCCCAAAGCATCGAGCCGCGAATTTCGATTGAGGCATCCTCGATGACTTTCAGCCGATCGGAATCGGGTGGCGCCAGGCGCAATCGCCGCGCGATGTTTTCAATGTCGATAATGGCGTCGTCGACGAGAACGCCCAAGGCAAGCGCGAAGCCCCCGAGCGTCATCGTGTTGAGCGACTGGCCGAAACCGTCGAGAACCACCACCGCCGCGAGCAGCGACAATGGAATGGCGAGGAACGAGATGAGCGACGCCCTGACGCTTCTGAGGAACGCATAGAGCACGATCAGGATCAGCGCCGAACCAAGCGCCAAAGCCTTTTCAAGATTGTCCAAGGCGCGAACGACGAACGTCGCCGGCCGATGCAGCGCCGGGTACATCGTGATGCCGCGCTTTTTGAGCGCCGGTTCCAGCTCCGCGAGCGCTGCTTCCGTAGCCTTTGTCGCTTCGAGTGTGTTGACGCCGAACTGACTGGAGACGGTGATCAGCACGCCCGGCTGGCCCATGATCGTGGCGTCGCCGATCTTCGGCGCGGGCGCGATCGTCACGGTCGCGACATCGCCGAGCCTGACGGGCCTGTTGTTCTGCAGGGTGACGACGGTTTCCGCGATGGCGCGCGGATCAGGTGCAGGCGGCGGCGTTTCGATCGTGATGCGTTGCGCCGGCGTCTCGACCACGCCTCCGCCGCGCAGCGCGATGGCTTCGCTAGCAGCCGTCATGACGTCCGTCACGGTAAGACCGAGTGCCGACAGCCGGTCGAGCTTCGGCTGTACCTGGACTTGTCGGATCGCACCGCCGTAAACGGTGACGCGGGCGATGCCCGGCACTGCCAGCAGCCGCGGTTTGATCGTCCAATCGGCAATGTCGCGCAGCGTATAGGGATCGACCCGATCCGAGATGATGCCGACCTTCAGCACGTCCATCGTGCTCGAGGTCAGCGGCGTCAGCTTCGGCGGACCGAAGCCGCTCGGCAGTTTGCCATTGAGAGCCGAAAGCCGTTCGGCAATCCCTTGCCGGGCGATGGCGGCATCCGCGTTTTCGTTGAAGGTGATGAGCACGACCGAAAGGCCGTAGATCGATTCCGACCGGATGCTGTCGATGCCGGGTCCGCCGACGACCGCCGCTTCGATCGGGCGGGTGATGATCTGCTCGACCTGTTCCGGCGCCAGTCCAGGCGCTTCGGTTTGGATCGTGACCTGCGGCGGCACGAACTCCGGGAAGACGTCGAGCGGGGCGCGCATCGCCAGAAACGTTCCCGCCACCAGCCACACGGCAGACAGCAATGCGACGAAACCACGATAGCGTATGGACCAGCGGATGAGGGCGTTCATGCCGGAATTCTAATCCGAAACGCTGCGCGTTGCAGTCCGGTCCGGCTGCACGGCGACCGATGCTCCCGGTTTCACACCGGCAGGCGGCGCTTCCGACCCACCGTCGTCGTCGTCATCGAGGCTGCCGGGTTCGGCTTCGCGGGCGAGTAGCACGGAAGCGCCGCGCACGACGACGTGATCGCCGGGCTCAAAGCCGCTGCGAACGAGAAAGCCGTCATCGACGGGAGCTTCCAGCGAAACGAGCTTGCGTTCGTATTTTTTCGCAGCCGTCTCGACGTAGCACCATGACTTGCTGGCGTAGACGACGATGGCCGCGTTCGGGATGACGACGCCCGCATGTCCTTCGGGGTTGTCGGCAATGAGCCGCGCCCGGTCACCGGCCCTCAATCCGGGACCCGCCGGTATCAGACCGAAAAACGATACGCCCGGCATCGCCATGTTGCCGGACGGCGCCGGCCAGATCGTTTCGACCTTCGTTTCGCGGCCGCCGCGCAACGGCACCACCCGAACGTTACGCGGTCTACCACCCGTGAGGTCAGGAAAATCGAAGCGGACTATGGCTTCCGTTCCGGCGCCGATTTCCGCCATCAGCTTCTGGCGCGCGTCGACATTGAGAAACGGTGCTTCGTCACCCCACGTTTGCCGCAGGCGCGCTTGCACCAACTTGAGCTGCGAAGCGTCGATCCCCTCCTGGCGCACCGCGTTGGCGAGCATCTGTTTCGACAGCAGGGTCGAGGTTCGGAACCTCTCGAGCTGCCCACGGCTGAAATCGGCGGCAACCGTGGCGGTGCGAATGTCGGCATCGAGCTGCAGCAGCGCATCCGGGATCAGGACAGTGGCGATGCCGCCGAGTTTTTCGGCGTCTTTTGCAGCCGTTAGCGTAACGGTCTCTACGACGGGAGGCGGCGCATCCGACGCGTCATCGTTCCTTGCGGCCTCTTCGGAATGCGGCGCGTTGCAGCCTGCAAGAAAAAGGGTACCGAGAAAGACGAATAACCGTACCGCCGTGACCGCCTTCAAGGGGCCGTCCTCCTTTATGGCCGGAAACAATCGGCCTTATCCTCGGGAGTATTATCCCGGTTTTTCAGGGACAATGCTCCAAAGACTGGCCTCAGGCTAGGCCTTTTTGGCCCGGCGCGGGCGCCGGAGCATAAGGCGGACAGCCTACGGCGCCGAGTGCTCGCAGTCCCTGCGGGCTGGGCGGCCGAAACCCGTTCCGCCCCGAGTCACCGGAAAGCCACGACGCGCAAGAGACGGGCTCCGCGCGTGGACTCAATCTAAATGTTATAATATACGAATTCGATTGAAGCGATGCCGGCAGGTTGGGGCCGGCTGCGCTTGCGAAGTCTCCGTGGGGGTAAAATGAACGTACGTATGTCGTTGACGGCCGCTATCGCGTCATTCGTGTCTGCAACTCAAGTCGCCGCACAAGAAACTCCAGCACAAACGCCATCGGCGACACCGCCGCCCGCATCGACGGATCAACCCGCGCAGTCAGGTAAGTCGTCGTCGCTGCCGGCCGTTGTCGTCGTCGCGCCGAGGAAGCCGCATGCTCCCAAAAGCAAGCGGCACGTTGCAAAGATGAACGCGCCTTCGGATGCACGAAAGACAGCCGCCGAAAAGCCGGTTCAAGTTCCGGCAAAACAGTCGGATGCGACTGGCGAGCCTTCGACCTCCGCCGCCACGATACTTCCGCCCCCCGGCACTTTGATCAGCCCGCAGACGTCGATGCAGGCGATGACCGTAACGTCGGCGCGCGATTTACAGGCGACGCATGGCGCGACGATCACCGATACATTGGATCAGCGGCCGGGCGTCGCCGGCTCGACGTTCGCTCCCGGCGCCAACCGTCCCATCATCCGCGGCCTCGACAACAACCGCATCCGCATTCAGGAAAACGGCATCTCGACGGGCGACGTCTCGGACATCAGCGAAGACCATGCCTATCCGATCGATCCCTATAGCGCCGACTCGGTGACGGTTCTTCGCGGGCCCGCAACGGTGCGTTATGGCTCGCAGGCTATCGGCGGTGTCGTCAGCGCCGAAAATCAGCGTATTCCGACGTACATGCCGTTCAACGGCATGACCGGCGAAATCATGGGCGGATGGAGTTCCGTCGACAACGGCATCGACGGCGCATTCAAGACGACGGCGGGCTCGCAGGGCTTCGTTTTTCATGCCGACGGCTTCGATCGCCACGCCGACAGCTACGATACGCCCGAGGGCAAACAGGCGAATTCGGAAGTCGATAGCCACGGCGCTTCGATCGGCGGCTCCTACATCTGGCACGATGGCTTCTTCGGCTTGAGCTACACCCGCTTCGACAGTCTCTATGCCATCCCCGGAACCGAGTCGGCGGAACAGAAATCGCGCATCGACATGGGGCAGGACAAGATCAACGCCAAGGCCGAATGGCGTGCGCCGGACCTCGGCCTCGCCGCCATCCGCGCATGGTTCGGCTGGGACAACTACGCTCATAACGAGCTGGATTTCGACGC
>DATBRP010000274.1:0-8101 GCA_036560245.1 Hyphomicrobium sp. | reverse complement strand
GCCTCGTAATCGAAGCGGGGCACGCTGTCGTCGGGTTGCGGTTCGAGATAGGCGCGGACAATCCGATGCTCGGCGTCGGGTGCGAAAAACGGCAGTCGGCCGCCGGAAACGAGATTGCGGACAAGCGCCGTGATGAAGACCGTCTTGCCGGCGCGCGACAGGCCGGTGACGCCAAGACGTGCCGAGGGCGTCAGGTAGTCGCCGAGGCGCGATTGCGCGTCCTTGATGAGATCGGAGTAGGTGAGGTCAGCCAAGGGGTGCCGTGCGGGCTCGCAATGAAAAAAGGGACCGGAAGGTCCCCTTTAAGTGGCGTAACTCGGCCCACGCGACAAGCCCGGATCGAAACCGGCGGCACTTGCGCGACGATGTCTCAGCCGTAGAAAAACACGACGACACCCGCCGCCAACACGACCAGCGCCATGAGCATCAGGGCTCCCGACCGAAAAAATTCGGACATGGCACGCTCTCCTCCGCTCGCCCGACATCAATCCATGTTGAGGTTGAGAATAAGGCAAAGGGCTTGAATGAACCCTGAAGCGTCGGTTCACGCGGCGTTCATGCGTTGGCGACGAGGTTCAAGCGTCGTGCGCTTTTCTGACCTCGAAGACTTCCATGATCCGGCAGCCACGATGTGGGCCGTCGACGACGAACGTCCATTTGCCTTCCGTGAAGGTGTCGCACATCTTGACGCCCTTCACGAGAATCCAATGGCCTTCCTTACCCTTGTGAATGGCGAGAATGTAGTACGCCCAGGCATTCCGCGGCTTCTGCATCCAGGTCCAGAGCGTCGGGCGCTCTTTGCGGGCCCGGTGGAGGTTCGTTTCCTTCAACTCCATTCGATAGCCGAAATGGGCGAGAGCCGACTCGACCTCGTCGGCATAGGTGCCGCGCACGACCGGCTTGCGATGCGGCGGCAGTTCGCGGCCCTCGCGGATCACGTCCTCGATCTTCGAAATGCCGTAGCCTGTTATCGCGGACAACACGTAAGGTCCGCAGAACGCGACGCGTCCGGTATCGTTGTTGGCGGATCCGAGACTTGATGTCGGACGGTCGCCGGAAAGACGTTCGGTCATGTCGCAAATGCCCTATACAAGTATGCTGGGAGATGCTCGACCGATACGGTTAAGCAAAAGTTAATAGCGTGGAGCTTGCAGCCGCAGATGGGTGAACGCGTGAACGTCTCGTTTTTCCAAGAGCTGATGAATTCGATTGCCGAGCAGAGCCGGGCGCTGCTGCCGAAGGCGCTTTTTGGCGCCGGTGGCGGGGAATCCATTGAAGTCTTGTCGCGCGCGCTGATGTCGGGACGCGGCGAAGCGTCGGGCGTCGCGATCGCTCGGCAGCTTCTGATACAACTCAAAAAGGCGACAAGCGACGAACGCCTGCAATTCTTTCGCTTTCTCGCCGATGAACTGCAGCCGGACGCCGCGGTCGTCGCGGAAATGGCGCGCGCCTACCTCGATCATCCTTCCGACAAGAGCCTCGCCAGCCTTCAGAAGGCGGCTTACAGCCCGCGCATGGAATTCTTCAGGCGTCTGAACCTGGCGCCAGGCGCGACGGGAGACATCGTCGCGCTGAGAGCCGATCTCGTTCGCAACATAAAATCGGATGACTCGCTCGCGGCCGTCGATCGCGACCTTCAGCGACTGCTGACGTCCTGGTTCAATCGCGGATTCCTCGTTTTACGCCGCATCGATTGGCAGACGCCGGCGGCCATCCTTGAAAAAATTATCGCTTACGAGGCGGTGCACGAAATTCGCGGTTGGGACGACCTGCGCCGCCGCCTCGACCCGAAAGACCGGCGCTGCTTTGCGTTCTTTCATCCTGCCCTCGTCGACGAACCGCTGATCTTCGTCGAGGTGGCCCTGACGCGCGATATACCGAACACGATCTCGGAAGTTCTCGATGCGCACCGTGACGACGACGATGCGCCGCCGACGACGGCCACCTTCTATTCGATCTCGAATTGCCAGGACGGGCTCAAAGGCATTTCGTTCGGCAATTTTCTGCTGAAACAAGTGGTCGAGGATCTCGTCCGCGACAGCCCCAGCCTCAAGACGTTCGTGACGTTGTCTCCGGTGCCGAGCTTCGCACGCTGGCTGGATCGGGCACTCGGGGCGGAAGGTGGCGACGTACTGATCGGTAGTGATGAACGCGAGGCGTTGAAACGTCTGCGCGATCCTCGCTGGGTCGAGGAGATCGCCAAGGATGCTCCGGCCGGCGACGAAATCAAATCGGCGCTGCTATCGCTTGCGGCTCAGTATTTCCTTGTCGCGAAATCGGCGGACGATCGCCCTGTCGACCCAGTCGCCCGTTTTCATCTCGGCAACGGCGCGAGATTGGAACGGCTGAATTGGCTGGCCGATACATCTGAAAGGGGATTGCGGGAAGCCCACGGCATGATGGTCAACTACCGCTACGATCTCGCCGAAATCGAGCGCAATCACGAGGCCTACGCCCAGGACGGGACCGTGGCGGCGTCGCGGGCGATACGATCGCTGCTCAAATCCGGAACGAAAGTTAAGGGCCTTGCAGCCGTTCCCGATCTGTTGGCGTTGCCGAGTGTTTCCAAGACCAAACGCATCCGCTCCGCCGACATCGATTGAGGGCAGGTTGCGAAGCGCAACGGATAGCGAAAGAGGCACTTGTGTTGGTTTTTTGCCCGTGCAGTATGAGGCCGCTGGCGTTGTGGGGCGCGCTGATATTGGCGGTGCTACCTAAACCGCAACGCGTTCGTAAATTATAGGGCCGCCATGCGCTACGACCAGAACGATCGTGAAAGCTCCAACGTCGAAGATCGCCGCGGCCAGGATGGCGGCGGAGGTTTCCAGTTTCCGGGCGGCATTCAGCTTCCGATTGGCGGCGGTGGCGGCGGGTTCAGCATTACGACGCTTCTGATCATCGGCGCGTTGATGATGTTCATGGGCATCAATCCGCTCGACGTATTGTTTGGCAGCGGCGGTCAAATCAACGTCCCGCAACTCCCGCATTCCGAACGTCCTGCCGACCGGTCGCCCGACAACATTCCCGGCCTTCCGGGATCGCCACAGAAGCAGGCTGCGAATCAAGACGACGAGAAGGTCTTCATCAGCAAGGTGCTCGCCGATACCGAAGACGTCTGGACGGCGGTCTTCAAGAGCTTCGGCAGAACTTACAAGGATCCGCCGCTCGTCATCTATTCCGGCATAACGCGCACCGCTTGTGGTGCCGGCCAAGCGGCGATGGGCCCCTTCTATTGTCCGCTCGACCAGAAGGTCTATGTCGACCTCGCTTTTTACGATGAGCTCAAACGCAAATTCAATGTCAGCGGCGACTTCGCCCAGGCCTACGTCATCGCCCACGAGGTCGGGCACCACGTGCAGAAGCAGCTCGGCATTCTCGACAAGGTGCAGGAACTGAAGAGCAACGCGGAAGACGAGGCGACCGCCAATCAGATCCAGGTGCGAACGGAGCTTCAAGCCGATTGCCTTGCCGGCGTCTGGGCGAACCTCAACGATCAAATGAAGAAGCGCCTGCAGCCAGGCGACATCGAGGAAGCGTTGAACGCCGCATCGCAGATCGGCGACGACATGATCCAGAAACGGATGACCGGCCGCATCGTGCCGGACGCTTTCACGCACGGCACGGCGGCGCAACGCGTGCACTGGTTTAAGACCGGTTTCGAAGCAGGCCGTATGGACGCCTGCGATACGTTCAACACGTCGAACTTTTGAGGATGTTGGAGGCCGATCGAGCCCTCAAGCGAGGATCGCGTTCAGAAAATCTGGGCGCATCTCGCTTGCAGGTTCAGCAAGCTTCGCCTTGTCGGCAATTACTGTTCGCCCACAAAGTGAATTGCACTTCTTATAGGGCGTTGCCCGTGAAGTCGCCGACCGCGCACGAGACGGCTTGCGCCTGCAGATCTTTGCACAACCGTTCAGCTTCGGCTTTCGTTCTGATCGGTCCGGCAACGAGATTGAAGTTCGGATTGACCGGATCGCCATTGGTCGTGTAGCGGGCCTTGAGCTTCCTCAGTTTGTCGTGGTGCTGCGCGGCAAGTTCACTCCAGCTCGAACGGAGTCCCGCAACGGTCGAGTTGGATGCGATTTCGATGCCGATCGGTTTAGCCGCGGCGCGCTTGACCACGGCCGGGCCGAAGCTGATCGAGCCGTCGCTCGCCCCGGCGGACTTTGATTTGGACTTCGCGGCGTCGGGCCGCTTATCGACGCTCCCGGTCACGATCGAGTGGGATTTATCCGACGCGGCATTGATGATTCTGGTTTCGGGCTGTTGTTCGGCATCAGTCGTTGCAACGGCACTTGGCGCACCGAGCGACGACGCTACGATATCGTCTGTTCCCGTCTGGCCCGCGGGAGCGGCCGCTGCGACCGGTGTCTGCCCAAGCCGAATCTTGTCTTCCAGCGCCGTGAGCTGAGTACCAAGGTTTTGTGTCTGCTGCCCCTGCGCGGCGACATCGGACTTTACGCTTGAAACATCGAGCTGAAGTTTCGTCATCGACGATTTCATGCCGTCGACATCCGCGGTTAGTTTCATGACGGCGGACTCGGTCTCGGCGCGCTCGCGTTCTGTGTGTGCGCTGTTGGGCGTCAAGTCGCCAAGCCAGCTTGGCTCGAAGATCGCGACACCGAGATAACTGAGGCCGAACGCTCCGAGCATCGACCAGAGGGCGGCATAGGACGAGAACATTGGTGTCCTACGAACCGGCTTGTCACTGGCAGGCTTGGTCATGGGTGCGTATCCTAATCGCCGTGTCCGGGGCTCGCAGAGTGCCAGCAAAGCGATCACCCCGAATCGTTTTCGCTGTATTGGGCAGGTTGGGTCGCTCGGCGCGCCTTCGCAATGGTCGGCGCTGACGCTGTTGCATCGAAGTTGTGGACGGTGGCAGAGACGCATCCCATCCGCATGCTTCGGAAACTTCTAGGCAAAATGGGCAAAACGGTCTCAAGAACGCGACGCCGATGCAGAGCCGATAATCAGAGCGTGAACCGCGCTTGCAGCAGGTGGATCGCGGGCGCTATGGCATTGGCGCCGCCGCTATTCCAATTCGCGAGAGCCGGCGGTGGTCGTGTACATTTACAACAGGCATTTGCAGCACAAGGTATCCCATGAGCGCCTCGCCCCCGCTGTTCGTCGTTCTCGCCGCCGGCAAGGGCACGCGCATGAAATCGGCGTTGCCGAAGGTACTGCACAAGATCGCCGGCCAGTCGATGTTGGCGCATGTGCTGAGTGCAGCTTCCGAGGTCGACGGTCGGATGGCCATCGTCGTTGGTCCGGACATGGAAGCCGTTGCCAGCGAGGCTCGGCGCATCGTGCCCGCGGCGCAGATATTCGTGCAGGCCGCGCAACGGGGGACAGCGGATGCCGTGCTCGCAGCTCGCCCGGCGCTCGACGGCCATAAGGGCGACGTCGTCGTGCTTTATGCCGACACTCCACTCATCCGCACCGAGACATTGAAACATCTGCAAGCAGCCCTCGATGCTGGGGCCAACGTTGCCGTGCTCGGTTTCCGGCCGAAGAATCCAACGGGCTACGGCCGGTTGCTGACCGACCACAAAGGCGGCTTGGTCGCGATCCGTGAGGAGAATGACGCTAGTGAAGCCGAGCGGCGAATTGGTCTCTGCAACTCCGGCGTCATGACGTTCCGCGTGCCCAACATCGCGAACCTGCTGTCACGCATCGGCAATGCCAACGCCAAGAGCGAGCATTATCTTACGGATGCCGTTGAACTCGCGATCGGTGATGGCCTGACGGCGGCCGTCGTCGAATGCGACGAAGACGAGGTTCTGGGCGTCAACGCCCGCGATCAACTCGCGGCCGCCGAGGCCATCTGGCAATCACGTGCCCGCTTGGCTCTGATGCAGGGCGGCGTGACGATGATTGCACCCGAAACCGTCTGGCTCAGCTTCGATACCCGCATCGCGGTCGACGTCTTCATCGAGCCGAATGTCGTTTTCGGCCTGGGCGTCACAGTCGAAGAGGGCGCCAAGATCCTCGGTTTTTGCCATCTGGAAGGCGCCGTCGTCGGCAAGGGAGCGCGCGTCGGACCCTTCGCCCGCTTCCGTCCCGGGGCCCGGCTCGGACCCGACGTCCATATCGGCAACTTCGTCGAGGTGAAAAACACGACGCTCGGTGCCGGCGCCAAGGCCAACCACCTTGCCTACCTCGGCGACGGCAATGTGGGAGCCAAGGCCAACGTCGGTGCCGGTACGATCTTTTGCAACTATGACGGATACGCCAAGCACAAAACGGAGATCGGCGAGGGGGCATTTATCGGTTCGAATACGTCGCTCGTGGCGCCTGTGTCGGTGGGCGCGGGGGCCTACATCGGCTCCGGCAGCGTGATTACGAAGAACGTCAGCCCAGGGGCGCTTGCCCTCGAACGCGCCACCCAGGAGGAGCGGCCGGGCTGGGCCGAGAAGTTCCGCCTGATGATGTCGCGTCGTAAGGCGACAAAATAGACTTATTTGTTAACGATGCACACAACTCACACGGAGGAGTTGCGCCTTGGGGTGCACGCGTTAATTTGAAACACTCTGTGATTTGAGAAGATCCTTAACGGCCCCCATCGTCCGGTTAGGGGCGAGTCAGCTGGGGAACATCACCTGATGTGCGGGATCGTCGGTATCCTTGGGACGTCATCCGTCTCGAACAATTTGGTCGATGCGCTGCGTCGGCTCGAATATCGCGGCTATGATTCCGCCGGCATCGCGACGATCGAAGCCGGCGCTCTCGATCGCCGTCGCGCCGAAGGCAAACTGCGAAACCTCGAGGCCCGTCTGCTCGGCGAGCCGCTCACGGGCCGTACCGGCATCGGCCATACGCGCTGGGCCACGCACGGCCGTCCGACCGAGCGCAATGCTCATCCACACATGACGGCGAAGGTGTCGGTCGTCCACAACGGCATCATCGAAAACTTCCGCGAGCTTCGCGCCAAGCTCGAAGCCAAGGGACATCGTTTTGAAACCGACACCGATACCGAGGCCGTGGTTCACCTCATCACGGACGAACTAAACCAGGGCAACGAGCCGGTTGCTGCCGTACGTAACGCGCTGCAGCACCTGCAAGGCGCCTTCGCTCTGGGGATCATCTTCGCCGGCCATGACGATCTGATGATCGCGGCGCGCAAGGGCTCGCCGCTCGCCATCGGGCACGGTTCGGGCGAAATGTATCTCGGCTCCGACGCCATTGCATTGGCGCCATTCACCGACGCGATCACCTACCTTGAGGAAGGCGACTGGGCGGTGTTGCATCGCTCCGGCGCGGAAATCTACGACAAGGACGGCGCTCGCGCCGATCGGCCGATGATCAAGGCCGTCGCCAGTTCGTTGCTCGTCGACAAGGGCAACTATCGCCACTTCATGGCGAAGGAAATTCACGAGCAGCCCGAGGTGATCTCGCACACCTTGGCGAATTACCTCAACATGGCGACGGCGCGCGTCAATTTTCCGGATCTCGGCGTTGATCTCGCAAAAATCAGCCGGGTCACGATTTCCGCATGCGGTACGGCCTATTATGCCGGGCTCGTCGCCAAGTACTGGATCGAGCGCTATGCGCGCGTGCCGGTCGATATCGATGTCGCATCGGAAATGCGCTATCGCGAGACGCCTCTGCCGGAGAACGGACTGGCCGTCTTCGTTTCGCAGTCCGGTGAGACGGCCGACACGCTGGCGACCTTGCGCTATTGCAAGGCCAACAGCCAGCGGATTGCCTCGATCGTCAACGTCCGGACTTCAACCATCGCGCGCGAATCGCACGCGGCGCTGCCGACTTTGGCCGGCCCGGAAATCGGCGTCGCGTCGACGAAGGCTTTCACCTGCCAGCTTTCGGTTCTCGCCTGTCTCGCAATCGCTATTGCAAAAGCCCGGGGAGCGATAACGGCCGAGCAGGAAATGGCGCTGGTCAAGTCGCTGACCGAGGTGCCACGGCACGTCGCGTCGATCCTGCGCCAGGACGAAATCTATCTTGCGGTTGCTCAGGACCTCGCGAAGGCCCGCGACGTCCTCTATCTCGGACGCGGATCGAGCTTCCCGATCGCCCTCGAAGGGGCGTTGAAGCTCAAGGAGATCTCATACATCCACGCCGAAGGCTACGCCGCCGGCGAGCT